>DASTVY010000241.1:0-3349 GCA_035758865.1 Sphingomicrobium sp.
GGCGATGCTGGCAAACCAGGCGTCGAATTCGCTGGTCAGCGGCAATGATCCGAAACGTCTGGGTGCCGGCCACCCGAATATCGTTCCGTATCAACCATTTGAGGCTGCAGACCAGCCGATCATCATCGCCGTCGGCAACGACCAGCAGTTCGCTCGGCTAGCGGCTATCCTCGGCCATGAGGAGTGGGCAGCGGATCCCGCCTACGCCACCAATGCCGCGCGGGTCGGCGCGCGAGCTGGGCTCGTGCCGATGATTGCGGACATCATCGCGACCAAGCCAGCCGCTGAATGGCTGGGGCTTCTGGAGCAAGCCGGTATCCCAGCCGGACCGATCAACTCGATCAGCCAGGCGCTGGCCGATCCGCAGTCGGTTCACCGCGGTGCACGGATCAACGTCGGCGGGGGAGCGCTAGGTGAAGTGCCGATGGTCGGCTCGCCGATCCGGATCGACGGCGAGCGAAGCGATGCGCCGCTGCCGCCGCCGGCGCTCGGTGAGCATGGCGATCTGCTCAAACAGTGGATCGACGATGAAGAACTTGCGCGGCTCAAGGCAGCTGGGATCGTCGACTGACGTTAAATTCTTGTTGAATTGGCGTCTTTGTCGCATAGGTGGTCCTTCCTCGGGGAGGACTTCGTGGCAAAGGTCTTTCTGAGCCACTCGCGCGAATTTCTTGCTGCGGCCAAGCAGTTGGCCGCCGACCTGGAGTCATTGGCGAAGAGGCGCCAAAGCATGCGGACGGCCGACAAGCATGCTTGAGCCTGCCCATGTCTTCATTTCGTACGCCAGGTCGAGCGAGGAGCAGGCCAGCCACGTTGCCGAGGCGCTGCGCGAGGCCGGTTACAGCGTCTGGCGCGATGACCAACTGCCCGCCCACCGGAGCTATGCCGAGGTCATCGAGGAGCGGTTAAGTGTTGCGAAAGCGGTCGTCGTCCTGTGGTCGGCCGAGGCTGCAAAATCGCAATGGGTTCGCGCCGAAGCCGATACGGCGCGCGGAGTGGGAACCCTCGTGCAGGCAAGCGTAGATGGGACGCTGCCGCCAATTCCGTTCAATCAGATCCAGTTCGCGGACCTTAGGGATTGGAACGGCGATACCAGCTCACATGGCTGGCAGAAGTTGGAGTCCAGCGTTGCCGCGCTCGTCGGGGGAACAGACGAGGAAGTTCGCAGTATCGCGCCGGCAACTTCCCGTGCGCCAGTGGTGCGCGCGTCCATCTGCGTACTGCCCTTCGTCAACATGAGCGGCGAACCGGAACAGGAATATTTCAGCGACGGCATCAGCGAGGACATCACTACCGATCTGTCCAAGATTTCCGCGCTCGAAGTGGTCGCTCGCAACACCGCCTTCAGCTTCAAGGGCCAAAGCCCGGATGTGAAGGAAGTCGCACAGCAACTGAGTGTCAGCCATGTTCTGGAAGGCAGCGTGCGCAAGGCGGGCAATCGTATTCGGATCAATGCCCAGTTGATCGACGGTTCGACGGGCAAGCACTTGTGGGCCGATCGCTTCGACCGGGACCTCACCGACATTTTTGAAATCCAGGACGAGATTTCGAAGGCGATTGTGGATGCCCTGAAGGTCAAGCTCCTGCCGGCGGAGAAGAAGGCGATCGAGAAGCGCGGCACTTCAAACGTCGAAGCCTACAATCTTTACCTGATGGCCCGACAGCAATGGATTGGCGGCGCGTTAGGCAAGCCGTCACGCGAGGAAGCAATTGTCCGGCTGTGCAATCAGGCAACGCAGCTAGATCCTGATTATGCGCAAGCCTGGGCGCTAATGGCGCTCGCCCAATGCGAGCTTCGTTTTTGGCACGGGCGCCAGGATGACGCGGTTCCTGCCGCCGAACGCGCACTTGAGATCAATCCTGGGCTGGCCGAGGCCCACTGTGTCCAGGCGCGATATCTGGAGGAGGAAGGCCGCGACGACGAGGCCGACAAGCAAGTCCGGACGGCGCTTAAATTTGACCCCGACTCTTGGGAAGTGAATCGCGAAGCGGGAAGAATGCTCTTCCGGCATGGCCACGTCCGTGAAGCGATTCCCTTTTTCGAAAGGGCCGGGTCACTGATGGATATCGATTGGCACAGCCCGATGATGCTCGTTACCTGCTATTCGGCCATTGGCGAAGAAGGGAAGATTTCAAAGGCTGCGCGAACCGGAGTCGAAAGAGCCGAGCGCACGATCGCCCAGGATCCAACGAATGGTACGGCGTTAGGTGGCGGCGCATATTGCCTTGCGATGTCCGGTGATGAAGACAGGGCGCGCGACTGGATCCGGCGTGCCCTCTTGCTCGACCCGGATAATCTCTCGATGCGTTACAACGTTGTGTGCACGCTCGCGCTGAACCTTGCGGACCCGAACGGAGCGCTGGAAGCGCTTCAGCCCTATTTCGAACAAGCGGGTAGTAGGATGCTCATCCGGCATGCTGAAGCCGATCCCGATCTCGACCGGCTCCGAGACGATCCGCGGTTCAAGGAAATGTTGTCGGCAGCAAAATTGCGGCTCGAGATGGCGTAGCCTGGTCTTCCGCTGCCCTTCTTATTGATCGTCGCCCGGATGATCCGAAGTCAGGGCATTTTCCGAATATCGCGACTGGATGAAGCGGCCCTGCGTCTCGAACGCGGCCATATCGTTGCGAGCCAGCTTTTCGGAAATGTCCTTGAGTGCGACGCGGCCGGCGGAAAGCGCCTCGACCAGCCGCTCATCGACACTAATGCCTTCGCCGTCCAACTGGCCTCGATAGGCGGCAGGGACATGAAGGTAGCGATCGATGAGATTGGGCAAGTGAACCGACATCAGCCGGCGCGCGTCCTGCGCGTTAGGATCGACGTCGGGGATCCGCTCCAGCGTCTGTCGAAGCGACGGCAACTGGGCCGAAAGAAGATCGAGTTCGGTCTGGGCAGGTGCAGGCAGGGCGCGCCGCGCGCGGAACAGATAGGAGTCGAAGCGCTGCACCATCTGACCATTGGCCAGATCAGGAGTGACATTGGGAGCGGCGATCTGCCTTCCGCTGGAGAATAGCAGCACTGCCGCCACGCCGACGGCGAGGCCGACCGCAGCCAGGAAGCCGAACATGCCAATCGGGACCATCAGGCCAATCGCGATCGTGGCCAGGCTGATGACCCCCACGCCGATTCCGGCCCGGAGCAGGGCCCGGCCGAGTCCAGCGTTCAGCCGTTGCCGTTCGCGCCGGGCGGCCTCGCGAACAGCTCCGTCCCGCTCGTCGAGGCGGGTGAAAATGGCATTCGCGTGGTCGATGGCCTTACTGGTCTTGTCAGGGATCATTTCTGCTCAAGGGGAGTGAATGGAGAGGCGGCGTTTTCGAGTTTGCCCTGCGCGACACCCTCGGCGCGGGC
>DASTVY010000264.1:0-6119 GCA_035758865.1 Sphingomicrobium sp.
GGCTGTTCCAGCGCGAAGCGGAAATGCGGGCAGCGGAGCTGAAGGCCTAGTCAGGCTTCCGCGGTCGGCTCGCCCAGCTTTTCCCCAAGGTAGGTTAGCGCCACACCTAGTAGGGCGATGTCCTTAATCAGAAATTGTCCCAAGGGGCCGAGGGCGGGAAACCCGATGGTCGGGTCCCACGCCATCGGAAGCAACAGAAGGGTTGATGTCACCAGGAAGGTGACGACTGCGAAGCCGGCACCGATGATCGCGGCCTTCCGCGACCAGGGCGAAGCGATAAGCGAGGCCGCCGCCGCGATCTCGATGATTCCAAGCAGGTAGGAAGCCTGCTCATGCCCCAGCAGGTATAGCCACCGAAGCCACGGTGTGTTGCCGATCAATGGTTTCAGCGCCTCGACTTCAGCAGCGGTGAATTTCAGCCCACCAATCAGCAGCAGCGGAATGATGATCCCTGCCAAGGCGGCCGCCCGTCCGATGCGTTCGATGCGCTTTGGAGCTGAAATTTCGGAATTAGCCATTGGCACGGTCCTCCTGGAATACGGAGCTAAGCAATGGCCGAAGGCCGAGACTATCGACAAAACAAGCCGAGGAAGGAGTTGCTGGAGTAGTGGAGGAGTTGGCGTCCGCCGCGGTTGCCGGCGGGTCACTGGCGGAGACGGAGGGATTCGAACCCTCGATACGGTTGCCCGTATGACGCTTTAGCAAAGCGTTGGTTTCAGCCACTCACCCACGTCTCCGGGATCCAAGGCGCGCGGCTCTCCTTAGGGAAGACCGAGCCAAGGCTGGCGTCGGCGGGCTGTAGCGAACCCTTTGGCGACGTTCAACCGCCCTTGCGCCCGATCCACCCAATTTGCGCCGGAGACGCAACGAATCCAGCCGCCGATCATTGGGAAATCGGATTTCCAGCCCGATGAGGCGTCACTCGCCATGCCCGAACTCATTCATGCCCCGCCGTCAACCGCCGACGCCTTCACCGGCAACCGCTTGTTATCGACTTTCCCCGGTGAACTCCGCCAGCAGCTTGAAGCCAAAATGCAGATGGTCGAGCTGGACGCCGGCGCGACTGTCCTTCGCCGTGGAGTCGACGTGGCCCACTCGTTGTTCCCTTTTGGAAGCACCATGGTGTCGATGGTCGTGGATCTGGAAGATGCTCGATCCGTCGAAGTCGCCTCGATCGGTCGCGAAGGTGCGGTCGGAGGCATCATCAGCTGCGGCAACATACCGGCGTTTACCCGGGCGACGGTGATCGTGGCAGGCCCAGCGGCGCGCGTTTCCATGGCAGCGATCGAGGAGGCAAAGAGCGAATCGGCACACCTTCGCAACCTCTTCTGTCGCTATTCGGATTACCTGCTTGCCCAGATCATGCAGACCGTCGCATGCAACAGCTTCCATTCGATCGAAACGCGGGCTGCGCGATGGCTGCTGACAGCCCATGACCGGGGCGGCAGTCGTCTTGAACTGACCCAGGAATCCCTGGCAGGGCTGCTGGGCGTACAGCGAACGACCGTGAATGCCGTCGCCCGCGAGCTTCAGGACGAAGGGCTGATAACCACTCGTCGAGGGATCATAGAAGTGCATGATCGCGCTGGGCTCGAGCGGCGGGCGTGCGAATGCTACGACCGGGTCGAACGGTTTTTTGGTGACATGGTCGGCGAAAAGGGAACCGGCCGGACCTAGCTGGCAAGCTTCCAGCTAAGGGTCTCGCCCGCATGGAAGGGCACCAGCCCGTCGAGAGTTTCCGGTACCAGCTGCTCGCTCCGCTCCAACGTAACCGTCCCCTCGTTGAGCGGCAGCCCGTAAAAGCGGGCGCCATGTTCCGAGGTGAAGCCCTCGAACCGGTCCACCGCATCTTCCGCCTCGAACGCCTCGAGATAACTCTCAAGCGCGAACGGAGCGTTGTAGATGCCTGCGCAGCCGCAGGCGGACTCCTTAGCTTCGCGCGCATGTGGAGCAGTATCGGTGCCCAGGAAGAATTTGGGTGAGCCGCTGACCGCTGCTTCACAAACCGCCAGCCGATGCTCCTCCCGCTTCACCACGGGCAAGCAATAGGCGTGGGGTCTAAGGCCGCCTTGGAAAAGCGCGTTGCGATTGAGATGGAGATGCTGTGGCGTGATGGTGGCAGCGACGTTCGTCGACGCATCTGCGATGAACTGGGCCGCCTGTTTGGTGGTGATATGCTCCAGCACCATCTTCAACGCGGGGAAGTCGCGCAGAAGTGGCGTTAGGATCCGGTCGATAAAGACAGCTTCCCGGTCGAACACATCGACGTCGGGGTCGGTCACCTCGCCGTGAATGCAGAACACCATTCCGATGGCCTGCATTCGTTCAAGCGCCGGATAGATGTTGCGGATCTCCGTGACTCCAGAGGCGCTGTTGGTGGTGGCACCAGCGGGATAGAGTTTGGCCGCAACCCACACTCCATCGGCAAAGCCGCGGGCGAGCTCGTCCGGATCGACATGGTCGGTCAAGTAGCAGGTCATCAGCGGCGTGAAGTCATGGCCCGCGGTCGCCGCGAGGATCCGTTCGCGATAGGTGGCCGCAGCCTCGACGCTGGTTATCGGCGGGACCAGGTTGGGCATCACAATTGCCCGCGCGAATTGCCGTGCCGTGTAGGGCGCAACGCGGTCGAGCATTTCCCCATCGCGAAGGTGCACATGCCAATCGTCCGGCCGGCGGATGGTAATGGATTGCAAAGTCACGCGGGCTCCTTAGCTAAGCGTCATGCCACAGAACAGCCCAATGGCGACTACCCTCATCGATCGAGCATTGGTCAGATTGTCCGGAGAGGATGTGGCGGGATTCCTGCAAGGGCTGGCAACGCAGGATGTGACCGGCCCCTTGCCGGTGTGGGCGGGGCTGCTGAGCGCTCAGGGAAAGTGCCTGTTCGACTTCATTGTGTGGGGCGACGGGGACGACTTGCTGCTGGATTGTGAAGCAGCCGCTTCCGACGAGCTGGTGAAGCGGCTTTCCATCTATCGGCTACGCCGGCAGATCACTATTTCTCGGGATGAAGGCAAATCGGTGCACTGGTCAGCAAGCGGCGATCAAGGAGTCGCCGATCCTCGTTTGAAGGAATTGGGCCGACGCTGGCTTGCACCCGCCGAGGGTCCGGCATCGGGGTGGCTTGAACATCGGTTGCGCCTCGGTGTCTGTGAAGGACAAGCCGAGCTTGGCGACCTTCTCTGGCTTGAATGCAATGCCGCCGAACTCAACGGCGTCAGCTTCACCAAGGGCTGTTTCGTGGGCCAGGAGAATACGGCGCGGATGAACTGGCGGCAGAAGATCAACCGCAGGCTGGTGGTGGTGGATGGCGACGCTGGCGAGCGGACCCGTGTCGCCTATCCTGAGCTGGGCCTGGCCGTTGCCCACGTCCGCGCCGACGCGATACCGGCCAACGCAATAATCCCACCGTGGTTAAAGCCGGGACTTAGCTAAGAATTGCGAAGGCCCGCACCGGAAAGGTGCCCATGCCTTTGACCTTGGGCGGCACCGCATGGAAGCGGAAGGCTCTGTCCGGCAGCTGCCCTAATCCTGTGAGGTGCTCGCCGATCGGGATGCCGGCACCAAGCAACAACGTATGAACCGGCCTCGCGCGCGCACGCGTGTCGTCAATATTGTGACTGTCGATCCCAACAAAGGCCACGCCGCCGTCGATCAGCGCTTGGGCCGCGCCCTCGGTTAGGAAGGGATGGTCGCTAAGGTAGGTCTCGGTACGCCAATATCGGTCCCAGCCAGTGGCGATCAGCACTGCCTTCCGTAGTATTTTCAGCCCTGCGAAGGCATCGGCATCGACTGCCAACCCGTTTTCAAAGGGCCGACGTACGACCACCCCTTCGAGGTCGGCGAGCGATTCCAGCGGCAATTCCGACAGGTCCTTGCCATGAGCGAAGCGGTGGAACGGGCTGTCGACGTAGGTGCCAGTGTTGGCGACCATGTCGATCCGCCCGATTTGGAAGGTGGAGCCGTCGTCGTAGTTTGCGGTGGACGCCTCGCGCGTCCAATAGTCGCAAATGTGAGGACCGGGCAGACCTTTATAAGTGGTCATGCCCTCTTCGATCACATGGCTGAGGTCGATGAGCCCTTCTGCCGAGCGATCCGCCATAGCGCCACTCCCCCAATCAGCATCCAGATGACATTGAGCGCGGCCGAGGGCAGTGCGCCATGCCACCAGCCGTTCACAGTGATCCCGGCTGCCCCAAAGACGTTCATCCATTGATAGGCTGCCGACTGGCCGGTCAACCTGCCCGTCGACAACATCAGGTAGGCAAGCAAGATGAGCGCCGAGCCGGACCAGCCGACGAATTCTACAAAGAGCTCGTAGCCGGTCAGCTCGCCAAATTCCTCAGCACATAATGAAGGATGCCGCCCGAACGGTAATATTCGAGCTCATTGTAGGTATCGATGCGGCAGCGGGCGATGAGATCGAAGGTCTCGCCGCCCTCACGCCTCACCTTCACCGTCACCTCCTGGCGCGGTTCGATCCCGGCTATTCCGTCGATCGAATAGGTCTCGCTACCGTCGAGGCCATAGGTGGCTGCGCTTTCGCCCTCGGCGAACTGCAGCGGCAGCACGCCCATGCCGACCAGGTTGGAGCGATGAATGCGCTCGAAACTTTCGGCCAGCACCGCTCGGACGCCGAGCAGGATTGTGCCCTTGGCTGCCCAGTCGCGCGATGACCCGGTGCCATATTCCTTGCCGGCGATGACGACCAACGGCACGCCATCCGCCTGATATTTCATCGCTGCGTCGTAGATCGGCATGGTCTCGCCGGTCGGGGCATATCGCGTCATGCCGCCCTCGACCCCATCCAGCATACGGTTGCGAATGCGGATGTTAGCGAAGGTGCCGCGCATCATCACTTCATGGTTGCCACGGCGCGCGCCATAGCTGTTGAAGTCGGTCCGCGGTACGCCATTGTCGACCAGATACTTGCCCGCCGGGCTGTCGAGCTTGATCGAACCGGCCGGCGAAATGTGGTCGGTCGTGATGGAATCGCCGAACACCGCCAACGCTCGAGCACCGTCGATGTTGGTCAGGGGCTTGGGCGTCATTGTCATCCCCGCGAAATAGGGCGGGTTCTGGATGTAGGTGGATTGCGGCGGCCAGTTGTAGGTGTCGCCGCCGGCCACGTGGATTTCGCGCCAGCGATCGTCGCCGTGGAACACGTCGGCGTAGCGTGAGCGGAACATGTCAGAATTGACATGAAGATCGATCAGCTGGCGGACTTCCTCGTTCGACGGCCAGATATCGGCCAGGAACACGTCCACGCCGTTCTGGTCCTGTCCGATCGGCGACTTGGTGATGTCCTGGGTCACCGTCCCGAACAGCGAATAGGCGACGACTAACGGCGGCGAGGCGAGATAATTGGCCCGGCAATCCGGCGAGACTCGGCCTTCGAAATTGCGGTTGCCCGATAGGACCGACGCGGCGACCAGATCATTGTCATTGATCGCCTTGCTGATCGGCGGCGCGAGAGGCCCAGAGTTGCCGATGCAGGTCGTGCAGCCATAGCCGACCAGGTTGAAGCCGATCGCGTCGAGGTCCTGGCTGAGGCCCGAGGCATTCAAATAATCGGTAACCACCTGACTTCCGGGCGCAAGGCTGGTCTTGACCCACGGCTTGGGGGCAAGGCCCAGGGCGCGCGCCTTGCGAGCGACCAGTCCGGCCGCGACCAGCACGGACGGATTGGAGGTGTTGGTGCAGCTGGTTATCGCGGCGATCATCACGTCGCCGTTGCCGATTCTGTAAGCCTCGCCTTCGACATCGACACGGTTATCGTTCGACTTCTTGTAGGTTCCTTCAAGCTCCGCATTGAACAGCTCGTCGACTTCGCTCAGACGAACGCGGTCCTGCGGCCGCTTCGGTCCGGCGAGCGAGGGCTCTACCGTCGCCATGTCCAGCTCCAGCGTGTCGGTGAATACCGGGTCAGGAGAAGCGGCGTCGCGCCACATGCCCTGCGCCTTGGCATAGGCGCGCACCAGCTCGATCCGCGCATCTTCGCGGCCGGTGAGCTTCAGATAATCGATGGTACGCTCGTCGATCGGGAAGAAGCCGCACGTCGCGCCATATTCGGGCGCCATGTTGGCGATGGTCGCGCGGTCGGCGACGCTCATGCTGTC
>DASTVY010000268.1:0-6137 GCA_035758865.1 Sphingomicrobium sp.
GATAACAACGCCCGTGAAGTTGCTGATGAGCGGGATCGGCTGACTGACCAGGCCAAACTTCAGCAGGAGCCAGTTGACCAGCCCACTGTTGCTTAGGATGGGAAACCAGCCGATGTTTCGAACGACGGCACTTACCAACAGCGGCGCCACAACCATGAACAGCAAAAATCCGCGCCAACGGCTTCGTGTGCGCGCGAGGAAATATGAAACCGGATAGCCGATGATGAGACAGCTGATCACCACGATCGCACCAAGCCAGAACGTGTTGAGCAGGATCCTGAAATAGAAAAAGTCGGTGAAGAAGTTCAGGTAGTTTTCCGCGGTGAGGTGGTCGCCAACTGTCGCCGGGCCGGTCATGCTGTAGAAGCTCAGGACGATCAGGCAGCCAATGGGAACGGCGAACACCAGCGCAAGCGTCAACACCATGGGAAGCGACAGCAGCATCCACCTTGCGTCCGGCGATGCACGACGCGCAGTCCGTTCCGGGCCAAGTGGGGATGCCGCGATCGCAGTCATGCCAGAATCAAACCTGCAGCCGGCCTAGACATCCATCGTGACGTACGCCGCGCGCCCGATCGCGACCAGCCGCTTCTGATCGTCACTGATGCGGACATCGACCACGCCGATCGTGCGCCCGACCTTGACCACCGTCGCCACCGCCATCAGCTCCGTGCCGGACGCAAGGCGCAGATAGTCCACGCGCATGTCGATCGTTGCGACGCTGTGGAGCACCTTTGCCGCGACCGCGGCATGACCGGAAATGTCCACCATCGCCGCGACCACCGCGCCGTGCAGCTCCGGCCGTCCCGGCAGGCGGCAAAACTCGGGCCTGATCGGCAGGCGAATGGTGACACTGCCCGCCTCCTCGTTGACCTCCAGCAGCTCCGGTAGAAGCCACTGATGAAACGGTGTCTGGGCGATATTGTCGCGAACGAATTCGAAGGTACTTTGAGCCATGTGATCAATGGGGCCTTATGAAGATGGACCGCGCGGAAGGCTTCATAGAAACGTTTCCATAACGAATAATAGGGGATTAATCGAGGGTCGCCACGACAATTTTTCACCTGTCGGTGCCCAATTGTTCTTCAATTTCGAGGCATTGCGGATGCGATCAAAGATCGCAGGCCGCTCGCGCGAAAACGACCGGCTCTCAGCCCTGCCAGCGCACCGGTTGGGGCTTGAGCTCCCCCTGCGCGACCATCTCAACCAGCCGGCGCTTGAGCACCTTGCCGCTTGCGGTCAACGGGAAGCTTTCGACCGCGATGAAATATTCGGGCATGTCGTATTTGGACAGGCCGTTCGCGTTGAGATGCGCCAGCAGCTCGGCCGGCGCAATCGACTCATTCGGACGGGGTATGACAGCAAGGCAGACCCGCTCGCCCAATCTTTCATCCGATACCGGGAACGCGGCCGCTTTTGCGACCGACCGGCAACGCATGGCGAAGTCCTCGATCCGGGCCGGATAGATGTTGTGACCGCCGCGAATGATCAAATCCTTCTTGCGGCCGACGATCTGAAGGTTTCCACCCTCGTCCAGCCGAGCCAGATCGCCGGTCATGAACCAGCCATGCCGATTGAACGAGCGTTCCGTGCTCGCCTGATCGCCGAAATAGCCAAGCATCAAGGACGGGCCACGAACGCCGAGCTCGCCGACGTTTCCCTGCGCCACCGCTTCATCCTGGTTGCTCTCGCTCCAAAGCGCGATCTCCATGCCTTCGCACGGGCGTCCGCACGTCCCCGCGATGGTATCGGCGGAGTCATCAGGCCGGGTGTATTGAAACGAGTGGTTCTCGGTCATCCCAAAGGCGTTCTGAGTCGTGACGCCGATATCCAGGAGACCCCGCACGAGCGCAGGCGGCACGGCGGAGCCGCCAATCTCAAACGCCTTGACCTGACCAAGGCTGCTCATGCCGCGTCGGCGAACTTCGGCGAGAAGGTCGAGGGCGTGGGTCGGCACGCCCAGAAGAAACGTGGCTCCGGTCTCCACGACGCGGTCAAACATGCGGGCCGCATCGAACGGGGTGTGTACGACCACCTCGCCGCCCGCCGCAATACCGACAGCAAGCCCGACGATGCCGATATTGTGGCTCAAGGGACTGAAGGAATAAACGATCGTGCTCTGATCGAAGCTCCAGTCCTTCACCATGGCCCGGCTGTTCGCGAGGATCGTATTGTCCGAATGCATCACGCCTTTCGGCTGCCCGGTGGTGCCTGAAGTGTAGGCCAGGTACACGATGCGGTCGGGATCGGTGGAGAACGGCTGCTCGCTAGCCGCCCGGCGCAACAGCGGTCCGAAACGCAGCGCCGGATCGCGGTCGCAAGGCCGGGGGTCGAGCGGAGCGACGCGATAGACTTTTTTCAGCTTCGGCAGACTGCCGATCATCGAGAAGATGTCGTTCTTGTCCGCATCCGCCCCGTATCCCGGCTGCCCGAAGAATGCCACCGAACCAGCGCGCTCCAAAAGCGCGATGATCTCGCTGCATGTGTAGTCGCGATGGAGCGACGTATTGCACACATAGCCCATGCGCGAGCACGCCAGAAACACGAGCGCCGTTTCCATTCTGCTGGGAAGCCAGATCGAAACACGATCACCCGGGCGAAGGCCAGACTCGTGCAGGTCGTGGGCGATGGCATCAACCCATTGCAGAGCATCGCTGAACGTCAGCCGACCGTTGGTGTCTCGAAGCGCGAAACGCTCCGGCGTCGCCTCAGCCCACGCCCGAAGCAGCATGTACAGCGTGTCGGTCTGCCAATAACCTCGCTTGTAGAATTCCCGCGCGCGCGCGACGTCCTGCAGCGTCAAGATCGTGTTCATTGGACTTGTAAACGTTTCATCGACCTCAGCATTTGAAACGTTCCGGCTGAACCCGTCAAGGCGCAACAAAGGCGCTCAGAAATCGGCTGATTCGGTGGCGGAAAACATCTCTCCGCGCCCCGCGAAAGCGGGTTGTGGAACCGTTTCATCAGTTCGCGTTATATTGATGCCTGAGCGGGATCGAGAGTGATATCGTCCCCGCAACGCCAAGGAGACCCTGATGCCCGCGCTCACCGCCGAACTCGGACGTTTCGTGGCCGGCCTGTCTTTGAAGGATATCCCTTCTAAAGCCCAGGCGGTCGCCAAGACCGGCATCGCCGATTGTTTTGGCGTGATGATCGCCGGTGCGCAGGACCCCGTGGTCGCGCTCATCGATCGGGAATTGGCCGGCTCCGACGGCAACGCCCTCGCCTCCCTCATTCCGTCGCTCAAGCGACGAAACGTCGAGGATGCGGCTCTCGTGAATGGCGCCGCCGCTCACGTGTTGGACTACGACGATGTCACGCTCGATGGCCATCCCAGCGCCGTCCTTGTGCCCGCCATCATCGCGCAAGGCGAGAGCTTCGGTGCCAGCGGTTCCGAACTCCTGACCGCCTATGTCGCTGGTTACGAGGTTTGGGCCGAACTTTTGATGCGCGAGCCCGTGCCATTGCATCAAAAGGGATGGCACCCGACCGCGATACGCGGCGCGGTGGCGGCCGCCGCCGCGTGCGCAAAGCTTCGGCGACTTACCGCCGAACAATGCCAGACGGCCCTCGCGATCGCGGCGTCAATGGCGGGAGGCCTTGTTGCCAACTTCGGCAGCCTGACAAAATGCTTTCAGGTCGGACGCGCGGCCCAATCGGGTGTCATCGCAGCGCGGTTGGCGGAGGCAGGACTTACCGCCTCCCCCGACACGCTCGAACATCAGTCGGGCTTTCTGGCGGCCTTCTCTCCCAATGGGAAAGCCGATTTGTCGCGCAGCTTCGATCCGAACCGAAAGGAGTGGTACCTGGCGAGCCAGGGCCTGAACCTCAAGCGCTATCCGATTTGCTACGCCACCCACCGCGCGATCGACGGCGCACTTGATCTCGCTCTGCGCCATGATCTCAAGCCCGACGACGTCGGGCAGATCCGGGTCGCTACGGGACAAATGCAGATGCTGATGCTCCGCAATGACCGGCCGAAGACCGCGTTCGAGGCGAAATTCAGCATGCAGTTCGCGATGGCGGCTTCCTTGGTCGCCAGGAACGTCGGCCTGGCCCAGCTGACCGATCAGTTCGTCACCCGGCCAGCGGTCCAGTCGCTCATTCCGCGCGTTTCCATCACCACGACCACCGAAACGATGAACGGGTCCGCGTTTGCGCCTTCGGAATCCGTCGAGATCACGACCGTCAACGGAAAGACCTTCACAAGCGAAGCTATCGTTCATGCCAAGGGCAGCATGCAACGGCCGTTGTCGCCGAGCGAGCTGGAGGACAAGTTCCTGGACTGCGTCGGCGACCAGCTTGCGGACAACGCCAAGACCAACACTTTCGAAAAGCTCATGAACCTGGAGCGGCTGAATGGAGCGTCCGATCTCCTGTCCCTTCAGTAGGAGCGCGGCATGCCAAGCACATGCTCCGCGAGATAGGCGAGGATGAGATTGGTCGAAATCGGCGCGACCTGGAACAATCGCGTCTCGCGCCACTTGCGCTCGATATCGTATTCCGCGGCGAAGCCGAAACCGCCGTGGGTCTGCAGCGCGGCTTCGCCGGCCTGCCAGGACGCTTCCGAGCTGAGCAGCTTGGCCATATTGGCTTCCGGCCCGCACGGCTTGCCGGCCTCGAACAAGGCCCCGGCCTTGCGGACCATCAGCGATGCCGCCTCGATGCTGGCGTAAGCCTTGGCGATCGGAAACTGGACGCCCTGATTGCGGCCGATCGGCTGACCGAACACCGTGCGTTCGCCGGCATATTTCGATGCCTTCTCGATGAACCAGCGCCCGTCGCCAATTGCCTCGGACGCAACAAGGATGCGCTCGGCATTCATGCTGTCGAGAATGTAACGGAAGCCTTTGCCTTCCTCGCCGATCAGGTTCTCCATCGGCACGCGCAGGGACTCGAAAAAGACCTCCGTCGTGTTGTGATTGACCATCGCTCGCAGCGGCTTGATGTCCAGTCCGTGGCCGAGCGATTCCTTGACGTCGACCAGGAAGACCGAGAGCCCCTCGCTTTTCTTCCTCACCTCTTCCAATGGCGTCGTGCGCGCCAGCAGCAGCATGAGATCGGATTGCAGGGCGCGCGAAGTCCAGACCTTTTGGCCCGTGACAAGGTAGTGATCGTTCCTGCGCTCGGCCCGCGTCCGGAGCTTCGTGGTATCGGAGCCACTGGTGGGCTCGGTCACGCCGAAGGCCTGGAGCCGGATGCGGCCGGCGGCGATATCCGGCAGATACTTCTGCTTCTGCTCCGGACTGCCGTGACGCAGCACGGTCCCCATGATGTACATCTGCGCATGGCAGGCGCCCGCGTTGCAGCCGGACGCATGGATTTCCTCCAGCGTCGCCGCGGCGGCACCCAGGGGCATGCCCAGCCCGCCGTATTCCTCGGGAATCAGCGACCCGAGAAGACCGGCCTTGGTCAGCGCGGCGACGAACTCGGTGGGGTAAGCCTGCTTTTCCTCGAGCGCGCGCCAATAGCTGCCTGGAAAATCGGAACATATCCGCCGGACCAGTTCCCGGATTTCGGGATAGGTTTCACCCAGCGTCAGTTGGACTGGATCGTCATTGGCAACAGATTCGGTCATGGGGTTGCAGCCAGAGCGGTGAAATCTCGCGCGTTCGCATCAACGTCATTCCTCGGCCTGTGCGACCGCGGAAGACTTCAGTCCGCCGCGGTCACGCCCGCTTGGCGGCGGCGAGCGGCGTCCCGGCCGCGCCGAATATCTCCGCCGTATGCTCGCCCAATGCCGGTGGACCTTTACGAAAGCCCGGCCGCGCTCCGTCGAACGAGATCGGAAGTCCCAGCAGGCTGATGTCGCCCAAGGGGCTCTGCTGCATCATGCCGAGCGCCTTTGTCTGAGGATGATCGAGCACTTCGGCAATCGTCTGCATCGGCGCATTTGGAACCGCTGCCGCATCCAGGATGGCCTGCCATTCCCGGCTCGGGCGTTCCCTGACGATGTCCTCGATCCATTGGTACAGGACCTCCTGATGCTTCACGCGATCCGGGTTTGTCAAAAACCGCGGATCCTCGATCCATTCAGGATGTCCTAGAACCTTCGCAAGGGACGCAAACAGCTTATCGTTGCCGGCAGCGATGACGATGAATCCATCCTTCGTGGCATAGCCGCGATAGGGCACGAT
>DASTVY010000153.1:0-5331 GCA_035758865.1 Sphingomicrobium sp.
TCCCCGTAGAAAAAATTGTCTGCCGCCTCCTGGATCTCGAACAATGCGCAGCGATGGAGGTCGGAGACGTCGCCAAAAAGAAAATGGTAGCGGGATTTCGATCCCTCCGGCTCCTGATCGTCGATGCCCAGATGCCAGTCGCCATATCGCTCAGCGCCCATCGCGGAAATGTAGGCATCCTCCTTGTCCGCATCGGGCCGGTGATCCCGCCAGTCGAGGCGCTCGTCCGCGACTGCCCTGCCCTCGCTGATCAGCTGTTTCGCATGCTCGAAGCCGCGCTGGTTGATCTCAACGGACATTCCGGCCTCGCACTGTCACGGGCTTCCGCTGCAAGGAGCGTTTTTTATGGTTGTTGGCCGTGTGCCACCGCATGAAGAGCCAAATCATCCCAGGACGACAAACAGTCCCTGACCGGCGTCAATTTCGGTGGGATCAGCGGCTAAGCTTTCGACAGGTCGTCCGATACGGCCGAGTGGCTTCTTCGCCCAGCCGGAGGATACTGACCATCGTCAGAGAAAAGCTTTGAAATCTCCTTCAGACAGGCTGCCCGTCGAGCAGCGTGAAGGATCGAATGATGAACCGTCCGAACATCCCATTGCTTGCGGCCACTGTGTCAGTCGCCCTGATCATTCCTTCGAACGTCGCAGCAGCGGCTCTGCAAGCTCAGCCCAAGGTACAGGTCGTCGTGCCACCCGATCCAAATGCGCCGCCGGTAGCGGTCGTGGAGCCGCCCGATCCCAATGCGCCGCGGGTCGCGGTCGTGCCGCCGGCTCAGCCCGGCCTACCACCGGCCTTTGCAATCCTGCCGCCGAAGCCGGGCCTACCGGCCGTCGCGGTGGTGCCGCCGGCGACTCCCGGGGCGCCTCCGGCGCTTGCGGTCATTCCGCCGGATCCCAATGCGCCGCCGGTTGCCGTCGTCCCGCCTCCAGGAGGCGAGGTCCGCGTCGTCATTCCGGTTGCCGCGGATTCCGTCGCAGCACTTCCGGATTGCTCATCGAGTGTAAAGACGCATTGCGTCCTGAACAGAAAGCACTCGAGCCGCTAGAAATGCCGGCCTTTGCGAGGTTGGGCATGATTAGGAGGCAGGCATGCAGTTCCGGCGGTTTGGACCAACGGGGCGTGACGTTCCGATCATCGGCCAGGGCACTTGGGAAATCGACGAGAACAGGCGGGAGCTTGCCGTTGCAGCGCTCCGCCGCGGCCTCGACGAGGGCATGACCCACATCGACACTGCCGAAATGTATGGCGATGCCGAATTGCTGATTGCGGATGCAATCAGCGGCCGGCGCGACGAGGTGTTCCTCGTTTCCAAAGTGCTTCCCCAGAACGCGTCCGCCCAGGGCACGATCGAAGCCTGCGAACGCTCCTTGTCACGCCTCAGGACCGATCGCCTTGACTGCTACCTGCTGCACTGGCGCGGTCGGATTCCGCTGCGAGAAACTTTCGCCGGCTTCGAGCAGCTCGTCCGTTCGGGCAAGATCCTCGCCTGGGGTGTAAGCAATTTTGACGTTCCCGATCTCGACGATGCTCTGCACGTCGCCGGTCCGGACAGGATCGCATGCAACCAGGTCCTCTACCATCTGGAGGAGCGCGCGATCGAGCACGAGGTCATTCCATGGTGCAAACGGCACGGCGTGGCGGTCGTCGCCTACAGCCCGTTCGGGCATGGGAACTTCCCCGACGAGCGCTCGCCGGGAGGAAGGGTGCTTGCCGAGATCGCGGCGGCCCACGACGCAACGCCCCGGCAGATCGCGCTCGCCTTCCTCACGCACCGGGCGTTCGCGATTCCGAAGGCGTCGACCCCCGAACATGCCGCGGAGAACGCCGGCGCGGGTGATCTCAAGCTGTCCGAAAGAGAGCTGGCGCTTATCGACGCCGCCTTCCCTCGCGGGCCAAAACCTGCTGCCCTGCCGATGATTTAGCAACTCTCATTGCGGACAATGAGGGGGTGACTGTGCGCGGACGCCCGACTACGCGCCCGCGCTCGCCGTTTCCTTGGTGAGCGCTTCAAGCAAGGCCTCGGCCGCCGGCTCGCTCGATGCAGGATTCTGCCCGGTGATGAGCAAGCCTTCGCGGACCACGTGCGGCTTGAACGGTGCGGCCTTGCTGAACTTCGCGCCAAGCTGCTTCAGGACGTCTTCGAGCAGGAACGGCACGACCTTGGTCAGCCCGACCGCTTCCTCCTCCTCGTCCGTGAAACCGGTAACGCGCTTGCCCGCGACGAACGGACTTCCGTCGTTCGCAGTGACATTCTTCAGCACGGCCGGAGCGTGGCACACGAGAGCGACGGGCTTGCCGTCTGCAAGCGTCTGCTCGATGAGTGCCTTCGATCGCGGATCTTCGGCGAGATCCCACAGCGGGCCGTGACCGCCTGGATAGAAGACGGCATCGAAATCTGACGATCGAACCGAGTCCAGGCGTTCCGTCGACGCCAGCTGTGCCTGCGCCTCCTGATCGCTCTTGAAGCGGCGAGTGGCATCGGTCTGCGAAGCCGGCTCGTCGCTCTTCGGGTCGAGCGGCGGCTGGCCACCCTTCGGACTGGCGAGCGTGATCTCGTGCCCAGCGTCCTTCAGCACGTAATAGGGGGCGGCGAACTCTTCGAGCCAGAAACCCGTCTTCTTGCCGGTGTCCCCCAGCTGGTCATGGCTCGTGAGGACCATCAGAATTTTCATCGGAGCGTCTCCATGGCGTTCCCACCCGCCATATCAGATGGGGTGCAAACCTCCGCTTTCCACCGAGCCCGCGTCAAAATTCGCGTCGTCGCTTCGATCGCTTCGGACGGCGTCCTCAATTCGGCCGCAACAGCGAACTCACGATTGCTGACGCGATAGTCGGCAAGGCGTGGCACCCCCTCAGGCCCTGTGGAGTGCCTGTTCGACCCAATCGACAATCGCGGACGTCGGCATGGCGCCCGACGTGCGAGCGACCTCCCTCCCCTTCCTGATCATGATCATGCTTGGAATGCCGCGAATGCCGTAACGCTGGGCGATTGCCGGTTCGGCCTCGGTGTCGAGCTTGCCCAGCCGCACCTTCGGCTCGAGCAGCGGGGCTGCCTTTTCGAAATTCGGGGTCATCATGCGGCATGGACCGCACCATTCCGCCCAGAAGTCGATCACGATGGGCAGGTCGCTCTTCAGTGCGTGAGTATCGAAGTTCGCCGAATTGAGTTCGACGGTTTTGCCCTGGAAGAGCGGGTTGTGGCACCTGCCGCACTTTGGGTTTCGGTCGAGCTTTGCGCGGGGGACGCGGTTCAGCGATGCATCTATGGGGCAGCCGACGACGAGCATCTCGGCAGCTGCTGCTGGCGGAGAATCAACGGTCGTTTCGGACATTGGACTCTCTTCGCGATCGCTCTGCTTGCTCATCACCGTACGATCGCCGTCCTGCCCGGCTCCGCTTTGGTCGGTTTGCTCTCAATTCTCAAAACATGCTCGAGCAGCGACACGCCCGGATGGCCGAGCTCGATTTCTTCCATCAGAGCGCCGATTACGGCGCCGATTCTGTGCGCACGGCCAATGTCGGCCAGCTCCTCGGCTTCGCCAACCCCCTCCACCGTCGCCTTGACTCGAACCAGCATAAATACCCTCACCGCAAAGGCCATCGATCGCTTTGCGCGGCCTTAGACGAGCCAGCGTCAGTCCGGCATTGACGGGCGTCAGCAACTGAGCGCTTCCTCGCATCTCCTCACCTGCCGGGTTGCTACGCATTCTTGGTAAGGCGAAGATGATGCTGTTCGGCGATCAGGGGACGGCAGACTTGCTCGACCGCGGCGATGGTCTCGGCGAGGCGTCGTGCCAGCTCGTCGTCCCCGTCATCGACCCAGCCGATTGCGTCTTCCCAACGATCGCGTTCAGTGTCCGAAGCCAGTTCGTCCGGGTCGCGGATCAGCGATTCCGCGGAAGACATGACCTCACCATGGATCGCACGCATTTCCTCAAAGGGATGCGCCGAGTCCTCCCCGAAATAGGCCATGAATCGATAGCGGCTGGCCTGAAGCTCGGAAAACAGCGCGCTTTCCCGGGTCAGACGTTCGATCGGCGAGGCATGCGATCGATGGCGTCGGTCGCGGTCGTCGGCCTGCGGGTCAAGGTCGAGCGGCCGGTCGGGGAGCCGCGCCCAGATCAGCACATCGCGGGCCCGGTAAAATTGGGCGAGCACTTCTTCGGCCAGTTCCGCCTTGCGCCGTCCCACAACCTCGGAGCGCCAGGCATCGACACCCCGGATCGCGGCCCATCCGCCGACAAGAGTGGCGAGGCCAGCCATTGCCGTCCCCGCCGCGGTCACCCAGTCCGCCGAAAACATCATCCTCCGCGCACCTCAGTCCTCGGGCCGTTGCGGCCCATAGATTGTGATCATGGTTGTCATGCCGAATCTCCCACTGATGTGACTTGGTGGAGCCGAGGTCCGTTCGCCTTGACGATCATCAGGTCGGCTCTGTGTCCCGGAGACCCCCTCTTCCGAAAGGAAACGCCAATTCCGGAGCATCCCCTCAGAAATTGACGTTCGTCAGGGCGTGGCCGAGCCGCTCACAGATAGTGGCTGGCTCGTCGCTTGGTCTCGACGGGTGGATGCAGAAGCGTGGCCGGGCCGCTGCTCGGCCGCGGTTGCAACTACCCCATCCGCGGCAAAGCGATCTCGTGGCGGGTTGCGGCCAAATCGCGTGAGACCCGCTGAACAACGTCAGGAAGCCGCGCTCGGCAGTAAAGGAGATCGATCATGGCAAAAGCGATCGGTATCGATCTTGGAACTACGAACAGCTGCGTTGCCGTGATGGAAGGCGGCAAGGCAACCGTAATCGAGAACAGCGAGGGCGGACGCACGACCCCATCGTACGTTGCCTTCACCGACACCGGCGAAATCCTGGTCGGGCAGCCCGCGAAGCGGCAGAGTATAACCAACCCCGAAAATACAGTCTTCGCGATCAAGCGCCTGATCGGCCGCCGCTTCGACGATCCGATCACCAAGAAGGACACCGAACTGGTGCCCTACAAGATCGTCAAGGGCGCCAACGGCGACGCGTGGGTCCAGGCCGGCGGCAAGGACTATTCGCCGTCGCAGATTTCCGCCTTCATCCTGCAGAAGATGAAGGAAACCGCCGAGGCCTATCTCGGCGAGACCGTCTCCCAAGCGGTCATCACGGTTCCCGCTTACTTCAACGACGCGCAGCGCCAGGCGACCAAGGACGCCGGCCAGATCGCCGGTCTTGAAGTGCTGCGCATCATCAACGAGCCGACCGCGGCGGCGCTGGCCTATGGCCTCGACAAGGAAGACGGCAAGACGATCGCCGTTTACGACCTTGGCGGCGGCACCTTCGACGTCTCCGTCCTCGAG
>DASTVY010000001.1:0-3496 GCA_035758865.1 Sphingomicrobium sp.
GACGGCAGAGCCCGTCGATGCCATCGCATCGGCGTCGGCAATGATGCCGACCGTGCCGGCGATGGAGATATTGTTTTCAGCGGCATCATCTGCACCCGCGACCTGCCAGAGGCCGATCTGAATGACGCCTGCGGCTGTTGCTGCCGCACCGTCGGCAACTGCGTTCGCGCCGACCGACAATATGCCATCGACGATGGCTGTATTGGCGGCGGATTGGCTGCCGAGCGCATATTGGGCGACCGCTCCGGGGAACGGGCAAGTCGCGCTTTCGGCGCATGTGACGATCGCCTCGGCAAGCGCTGCGCCGCCGGGATTGCTGACGTCCACAACGGCACCGGATTCAACCGGCGGATCGGTCGGGTCGATCTCCAGCAGGTTGATGGCAATGGTTCCACCCGCGTCCTGGCGAATGCCCGGCACATTGGCCGCAGATGCGGCATTGGGTGCGAAGGTGCTTAATGCGAGCAGCGACACGCCCGCAAGAACGCGCAATTTCGAAGGAACCACGATCAGACCTTTCAAACATGTTTCCGCGCCTGTTGCGTGCTGCGCGGGTCAGGGATTTGGGTAATGAGCGAACCGAAGCGCTCGCTCTGGGACCATCACTGATCGTTCGGAGGCTCGGCGGTGGCTTTTCCAGCGATTGCAGTGTCGAGCAAAAGGTGACGCAATTGATCCCCCATCTTTTTCCGAACTTCCGGGTCGTCCGCCTGCCGGGCAGGTGGCGATTCCTTGGCTAGACGGAGCGACCCGCGCCTTACCTTGATTTTTTGTTAGTGGAGTCGGCGAAGCATCGAAAATCCGAGGCCCAGCGCCGAATGGGCGGCGGAGGCGAAGGTGATGAAGTCTATCGCGAAGAATTTCCTGTCCTACTGCCATTCGGCTGTGAGATGGGTTGCGCCTGCTCGTTGACCTCGTCGATATTGCCAATAACGCCACCGGCCGGCGTCGCTAAATTCACAAAAATGGCGCCTGACCCCAGGAAAATAGTGAAGTTAAGGGCACCAGTGAATATCGATCGGCTGCTCCGCCTCGGCGAGCACCCGGCCGATTGGCAGCTTAGACGAATGGCCCGCCTCGATCGCCTGCTCCAGCAATTCGCGCTTCTCATCGCCGCGAATAGTGATGAGGATGGTCCGCGCCGACAGGATCGCGGCGCGGGTCAACGTCACGCGCGGTACCGGCGCTTCCTTCGGTAACGGCTCCGGCATGACGCCGACCGCGCGCCGCGCCTTGGGCGCATTCAGCGCATCGTCCATGTCCGGGCCGTTGAAGATCGATGCCGTATGACCATCGCTGCCCATGCCCAGCCAGACCAGGTCAGGAGGCCAGTGCAAATCCTGCAGCCGGGCATCGGCGGAATTGCCGGCCAGCTTGTAGTCGGCGATGTCGCCGGTGATCGGAATGACCCGCGCTCCGACCGGAAGAAAGGCCCGGGCGATCGCCCGAACGTTGGAAAGCTCATTATCCATCGGCACCAGCCGTTCGTCACCGGGGACGATCGTGACCCGCTTCCATGGCAGCTTCGCTTCGGCCAGCCTGGCGTAGATGGGCAAGGGCGTCTCGCCGCCCGGGAGCGCCAGTAGCGCCTCGTTGCGGGCCTCGACCGCACTTTCGACGATGAAGCCGATATCGCCGGCGACCGCGTCGGCCATCTCGTCGACGCTGTCATATTCCCACCATTCGGCTTCGATCATTGCTGGCTCCCTTTTTCGCGCGAGCGCCTTGCCGCAATGCGCATCAAAACGCCAGCGCTTCAGCGGTTGGCCCGGCCGACCTCGCGTTGGATGTAGCCGTACCAGGCCGCGACCGGCCGCCCGTTCGTGTCGGTGGCCGGGCGGAAGACGGCTCGCTCCTCGACCAGCTTGCAGGTCCATTGGTCGATTGCCGGAATCCCGATTGAACGGTTGATCTTGCAGTCGGTAGCCCGGCCGTTCGGCAATACGCGGACGGCAATGAAGACGGCGCCGCCCCTCGGCCAATATCGCGATACCTCGTTTGGATAATCGCGATTTGTGATCCCGCGAACGACTGCCGGACGTGTCGCAATACCGCCCGATCCGCCGCCGCCGGTGCCCCTGCCGGAACCGCCGCTGCCGGTACCGGTGCCGACCCCGCCGGCTCCCGTGCCCGGCCCGATTACGTCGGAAGCGCCCTGCGTGCGATCGCTACCGGTGTTCGGGGTCTGGGTGACCGGCATAGGCGGAGGGATGGGAAGCGCAATCGGCGGCTTGGGAGCGACGACCGGTGTCGCCTGGCTGCGGATATTCTTGGGAGAAGCCGCCCCCTCTTCTTCCTTGGGAGCATCCTGCTTTGGCGCCGGCACCTGCTCGATCTCGATCACCTCTTCGGGCGGCGGGGGCGGTTCCGTAACGTCGAAGATCTCGATCACTTCCTCCGGCAATTTGTCGCGGACCGGTTGCGAGAGATTAACGAGTGCGAAGACCAGCCCGACGTGCAGCAGCGCCACCATCGTGAAGCTGGCGGCGCGGTCTCGTCGGTTAAGGCGTGGCTCGTACATGAAGCTTCAACGTTATCGCATCGCTGCGGGTTTCGTTACGCTTGTGGACGTGGCGGTCGAAGAAGGGCGGCGCGACTGGCGCGCTCACGGACTGCCGCAAGATCGGATTCACCGGTCGGTGCGATCCAGCTACCGCCTACGCAGGGCACCGATGGCATGGCAAGCCACTGTGCCGCCGTGTCTTCACGAATGCCGCCGGTCGGACAGAATCTGACCTCACCAAAGGGTGCGGAAAGCGCCTTGATGGCCGCTATTCCACCGGCCGACTCTGCGGGGAAGAACTTGAATCGATTCAATCCCAGATCGAGGCCCCGCATAATATCGCCGGCATTGGCGATTCCAGGAAGGAAGGGCATTCCGCTGGCGATCGCCGCCTTTCCCAGACCCTCCGTAAGCCCTGGAGAAACAATGAATCTTGCGCCAGCATCGATCGCTTCGCCAAGCATCCGGTCATTGAGCACCGTTCCCGCCCCGACGAACGCACCAGCGACACCGGACATCGCCTCGATCGCAGCCAGCGCAGAGGGTGTCCGCAATGTCACTTCGATGATCGGCAGCCCGCCCTCGACAAGCGTTTCGGCCAGCCTGACCGGATCCAGCGAACCATCGAGCGTCAGCACCGGGATGACGGGCGCGAGGCCCATGACCTCATCGATGTTCATGGATACTCCCTCGCGAATGCAGCGGCAGCGCCATAAAGACCCGGCTGCGGATGGTTTAGCATCCTGACCGGAATAGTTTCCATCCGCTCCCAGAAGCGGCCTTTTTCAACGAAATGCGCTGCAAAGCCGCTCGCCGCCAGCCGATCCTTCAGCCGGTACCCAAGGCCTCCCGCGATCACCACTTCATTGGACCCATGGGCCAAGGCCAGGTCGCCCGCAACGGCACCGAATAAATTTAATAGGCGATCCAGCGCGGCGGTGGCCAGCGGATCGGACGAGTCAATCGCTGCCTTCCAGACCAGCTCATCCCCCA
>DASTVY010000004.1:0-7502 GCA_035758865.1 Sphingomicrobium sp.
GCATAGCGCGGCTCATTGAGGCGAAGGTCGGTGGTGACCACCGCCGGCGTCGCCAGCTTCACCGTCTCGAGTCCGCCATCGACTTCGCGCGTCACATTGAGGTCGCCGCCGGCGACTTCGACCTTCGAGGCGAAGGTGCCCTGGGGCCAGCCCAGAAGCGCCGCCAGCATCTGGCCCACCTGGTTGGAATCGTCGTCGATGGCCTGCTTGCCCAGGATGACCAGGTCCGGATTCTCTTCGCCCGCAATCCCCTTCAGGATCTTGGCAACTGCTAGGGGCTCGACCTCTTCCTCGGTCTGCACGAGGATGGCGCGGTCGGCCCCCATCGCCAGCGCAGTGCGGAGCGTTTCCTGCGCCTTGGCCGGTCCGATCGAAACGGCCACGATCTCCGTCGCTACGCCCTTCTCCTTGAGGCGGATCGCCTCTTCGACCGCAATCTCGTCGAATGGGTTCATGGACATTTTGACGTTGGCGAGATCGACGCCCGAGCCGTCCATCTTGACGCGCGGCTTGACGTTGAAATCGATCACTCGCTTGACGGCGACGAGCAGCTTCATGCCTCTCTCCTGACCGGCGGGCTTACGCCGCCACCTCTTGCTTCACTTCGGCGACGATCTTGCGGGCGGCATCGCCCAGATCGTCGGCCGCGACGATCGGAAGTCCGCTCATCGCCAGAATGTCCTTGCCCTGCTGGACGTTGGTGCCTTCGAGGCGGACGACCAGCGGCACCGACAGCGATACTTCCTTGGCCGCCTCGACAATGCCTTCGGCAATGATGTCGCAGCGCATGATCCCGCCGAAGATATTGACCAAAATGCCCTTCACCGACGGGTCGGAGAGGATGATCTTGAAGGCCGCGGTGACCTTTTCCTTCGAAGCACCGCCACCAACGTCGAGGAAGTTGGCCGGCTCCGCGCCTTCCAGCTTGATGATGTCCATCGTCGCCATGGCTAGGCCGGCGCCGTTCACCATGCAGCCGATGTTTCCGTCGAGCTTGATGTAGGCGAGGTCATATTTGGACGCCTCGATCTCCATCGGGTCTTCTTCCGAGAAATCGCGCAGCTCGGCGAGGTCCTTGTGGCGGAACATGGCGTTGGAATCGAAGCCAACCTTGGCGTCGAGGACCATCAGCTTATTGTCGCCCGTGATCGCCAGCGGATTGATCTCGATCTGCGAGGCGTCGGTGCCGAGGAAGGCGTCGTAGAGCCGGGCGAGTACGTTCTGCGCCTGCTTGGCGAGGTCGCCGGTAAGGCCGAGCGCCGCGGCGACCGCGCGGCCATGGTGAGGCATCAGGCCGGTCGCCGGATCGATGGTGATGGTTTCGATCTTTTCCGGCGTGTCATGGGCGACGGCCTCAATATCCATGCCGCCCTCGGTCGAGGCGACAATGGCGATCCGGCCGGTCGCGCGATCGACCAGCAGCGCCAGGTAGAATTCCTTTTCGATGTCGACGCCATCGGTGATGTAAAGGCGCTGGACCTGCTTCCCCTCGGCACCGGTCTGGGCGGTCACCAGGGTCTTGCCGAGCATTTCCTCGGCGTGATGGCGGACCTCGTCGATCGACTTGGCAAGGCGAACGCCGCCCTTGGCGTCCGGGCCCAGTTCCTTGAACTTGCCCTTGCCGCGGCCACCGGCATGGATCTGCGACTTGACCACCCACAAAGGCCCGGGGAGGAGCTTGGCGGCGCGGACCGCATCCTCGACGGTCATCGCTGCGTGACCCGCAGGCACCGGCACGCCGAACTTCGCGAGCAGATCCTTGGCCTGATATTCGTGGATGTTCATTGATGAGTCCCGTTGGAATGATTTGCCGCGCCCTTAAGCAGATCGGGCGCAGTATGCAAAGCTCGCGAATGGACCGTTAACTTCACTATTTGCATGGAGGTGAGCGCCAATTTTGTGAAGTTAGACGCTATCGCCGAACGGGTTTCGGTCGGCGAGAGGTCGCGCGGCGGCATCGGCGCCGATATAGATTCGGTTGGGGATTGTAGGACAGAATTTTTCGAACCGTGACCGACCCGCCCGCTCGCAAGATCATTCATGTCGACATGGACGCCTTCTACGCGTCGGTCGAACAGCGGGATAATCCGGAGTTGAAGGGTAAGCCGGTAGCGGTCGGCGGCGGTCACCGCGGCGTGGTGGCGGCAGCCAGTTACGAAGCGCGCAAGTTCGGAGTCCGGTCAGCCATGCCGTCGGTCACTGCCAAGCGGCGCTGCCCCGAGTTGATCTTCGTCAAGCCCCGGTTCGATGTCTATCGCGCCGTGTCGCAGCAGATCCGCGAGATCTTCGCCGACTATACCGACCTCATTGAACCGCTGTCGCTCGATGAAGCCTATCTCGACGTGACAGAGGATCGGCGCGGCCTGGGCAGCGCCAAGGCGATCGCCGAAGACATTCGTGCGCGGATCAAGGCGGAGACCGGACTCACAGCCTCCGCCGGCGTCAGCTATTGCAAGTTCATCGCCAAGCTGGCTTCGGACCAGAACAAGCCGGACGGCCTGTGCGTCATCCCCCCAGGCAAAGGCCCGGCGTTCGTCGCGACGCTGCCGGTCAAGCGCTTCCACGGGGTCGGCCCGGTAACCGCAGCCAAGATGGAGAAGCTGGGAATATTGACTGGATCCGACCTGGCGCGCTGGCCGGTGGAGGAACTGGAAGCCCAGTTCGGATCGTCGGGCCGCTGGTACTGGCGAATCGCCCGCGGAATCGACGAACGGGAGGTGAAACCCGACAGGCCGTACAAGTCCGTCAGCGCCGAGCGAACCTTCGATGTCGATTATGTCGAGGCGGAAGATCTGCGCCGTGAGCTGAGCCGCGTCGCGGGCTTTGCCTGGCAGCGGATCGAGCGGTCCGAAGTCCAGGGTCGAACGGTCACCTTGAAGGTCAAATTTGCCGATTTTTCGCTGATTACCCGGTCGAAAAGCTTTTCCACGCCGGTACCGGATTTTGCCTCCTTCGAAGCGGCGGGACAGGCAATGCTGGATGCGCTGCTGCCGGTAGCGAAAGGTATCAGACTGCTCGGCCTCGGCCTTCATTCAATCGTCGAGCAGCAGGAGTCCGCGCCCAGGCAGCTGGGACTCGAAATCTGATAATTTTTCTGTTATATAATAGTCATCAGCCGTCGCAGCCTGCGGCGGTTGTTTCATACAGGTTCAAGTTCGACGGAGTCATTGCCGGACCGGGGGGTCGCTATTGGGGGGCGATACGGTGCGTGAAGGCATGACACAAGTGGGCAATTGAAAGAGGTGACGGAATGGCTGCAAAAGCCCTTAGCTTCGACGTTGGCGATTATGTTGTTTACCCCAAGCACGGCGTTGGCCGGGTAGTTGAACTTCAGAGTACCGAGATCGCCGGAACCCGTCTCGATCTTTATGTCCTTCGCTTCGAGAAGGAAAAGATGACGCTTCGCGTTCCCGTCGCGAAGGCGGACTCGGTCGGCATGCGCAAGCTGTCGAGCGACAAGACCATGAAGGACGCGCTGGAAACACTGAAGGGCAAGCCCAAGGTCAAGCGCACCATGTGGTCGCGCCGCGCCCAGGAATATGAGGCCAAGATCAATTCGGGTGACCTGACTTCGATCGCGGAGGTCGTCCGCGATCTGTTCCGCCCGGACGATGCGCCTGAACAGAGCTATTCGGAGCGCCAGATTTTCGAGGCGGCCTCGTCGCGCCTGGCGCGCGAACTGGCGGCAATGGAGCAGACCGACGAGAAGTCGGCGCTGGCCAAGATCCTCGAGGTTCTGAACAAGGCCGCGTTGATCCATCACAAGGCCAAAGAGGCAGCCTAGGCTGTCCGAGGGACAGCCGTCGGGCTGTTTCTGTCGCATAAGCGGATTGCCGAGAGCGAAAAATGCGAAGGGCGCCCTCACCGGGCGCCCTTTTCATTCGGAGACGATATTGCCGCCTAGCCGACCGAAGCCATTTCCAGCTTTTCGAACATGAACTGTCCCGTCGAGCAGCCTACCCGCACCTCGGCTCCATGCCCGATCGTGATCGGAGCCTCCGCGAACTCGCCCCCGATGTCGACCCGCACCTTGCCGTCTTGAACGGCAATGGCGGTGTTCAGTGGTTCGTTCAGCTTCAGGGTCGCCACGGAATATTCCTTCTGTTCGCCGCCAACGATCGTGATCAGTGCCACGGACACCGTCCCGTTCTGATATGATGAAATATTGAATTGCACCCCGATCGCGTTCTTCCCGTCGGCGGATTTGACCTGAAGCAAGGCCTTGGGCCGCCATTCGCGATGCCTGCCGAGCCGTTTGGCCGAAACTTGCGCCTTCAGCGCATAGGCCGGCCCGACCTGCGTCTGGACGATCTCCGAATAGGCGCCGTCAAAGGAATCGCAATCGAACTTCATGGGCGTTGCGTGAGCCGGCACGGAGAAGCCGCCAAGACTGGCTGCAGCGCCCGCCAACTTCGCCAATTTCCATACCGAACCCATTTTCCCCATGCTCCCCCGATCCAGGCCCAAGCTGGCGATCTATGGCATTTCCCAATTCACCCGCTGATGGAAAGTACCCTTGGTAGGCTTGCCGTCAGCTCCGATTGCCGGCGCGAATTTCCCCCGATTCCGCAAGATAATGCAGGTTTGGGCATCCAGTACCGCAATGCCGCTGGTCGCGATCAAGGTGCAGTCCGCCATCCGGCCATTCTCGTCCACCAGCACCACGACATGGGCCAAGCCGGACTGGCCCTGCCTGACGGCATCCCAAGGATAATCGTCGGTCGAGAACAGCGACATGATCGGCTTGTCCAAACTCGGCGCTTCCTTCAGCGCCATCCGCTTGGTCAACGAGGCGTTCCAATGGTCCGCCAGCATCTCCTTGCACTTGCCGACCGTCTCCATGAGCTTGGTCATCGGTCCGATAGCGAGGTCGAACTGCTTGCCTCGTTCCGACCAACGAAACGTCGTCGCAGCGGACAGCCGGGCCGTCTGCTCCTTCGAAAGGTTGATCATCCTGACGGACTGGCCGCTCGCTCCATATTGCAGCTGAAGCATCGGCTCGGGAGTGGCGTTGCCAATCGCAACACTGACCTTTTCCTGAACACCCTGCCGGCGAGACCCCTTTTCGGCGATCTGCAATTGCAGCACGTCTCCGACCGGCGAAGGCTTCAGCAGCAAGTGCACCGGCTCCTTCGCGTCACCGAAGGTCCGATAGGCCACGCATCGATCCTCGCCGAAGTCGACCACCCACTTTCCGACCGGCTGAAGTGGCGCGGCGGCAGCGGGCCGGGCCAATTGGAGAGAAATGGTGGCCGCGAGCGCGGCGACAGCAAGGAAACGCATTCCGCCATGCTGCACAACAGCGCAAATCACCGCAACCTGTTTGATCTGAGCGATGCCTTGCTGCATGGGCCGTCCTACCCCGTTTGAAGGAACCGAAGTTTGACGACCCCGACGCCGATCAGGCGCATCCAGGAAAATGTGCTCGCGGTCCAGGAGCGACGGCTGCTCAACTGGATCTGTCCGCGCCTTCCAGCATGGGTGACGCCGGACAAGCTGACGGTGCTGGCGCTGGTCGGGGCGGTCTTCGTCTTTGGCGGCTATGCCGCAAGCCATGTCGACCCCAACTGGCTGTGGCTTTCGGTCGCGGGCTACTCGATCCACTGGTTCGGAGATTCGCTCGACGGGAGCATTGCGCGTTTCCGGTCGATCGAGCGGCCCAGATATGGGTATTTCGTCGATCATAGCGCGGATGTTCTTGGCGCCCTGTTCATCGTCGGCGGGATCGGAGTTTCTCCCTACGTGCGCGTCGACGTCGCGCTGGTCGCACTCGCCGGATATTACATGCTGGCGGCACACGCCTTTATTTTGGCCCGCGTCACGAGCGAGCTGAAACTGTCCTATGTCGCGGCAGGTCCTACCGAGCTGCGCCTGTTGCTGGTCGGACTGACCGTCGCGATGTATGTCTTTGGACAATCAGGGCAGCGCTTCTGGTCGCTTGGAATGTTCGACCTGTTCGTCGGCGCGGTCGGCGTAATTTTGATCGTCGTGTTCGTCTTCCAGACACTGGTGACAGCGCGGCGGCTGGACCGCCAAGGCGAATAATCCAATAGCGCCGGCACATCCGCACATCGAATGCAACTGCCATCCGTCTAGTTTTCTTAGATATCGGACGATCCGGAAGTTAGGTTACAAGCGTCGTCTGGGGAGGATGCGTTTGTCCATATCTCACTGCAGCCTGGTCCTGGCATTGGCGTTTATTTGTTCAGCAACGGCCGGCGACGTCCTGCAAGCACAGGCGCCGAGGATCAACAGGCCAGTCCCGGTTCCGACCAACCCCATGGATCCGCTGCCCCCCGCGGTGATCGACGATACGCTGCTGATCGAGGGGGAGGATATCGACGCCCGCAAGATCCGCTCGCGGATGACCGTCGAGGTGCGATTAAACGGCCAGGGGCCCTATCGTTTCCTGGTCGACAGCGGCGCCGACAGCTCGGTCGTCGGCATACGCCTTGCCGAACAGCTGCAACTGCCGCTGGCGACGCCGGTAATCCTGCACGGAATGACCGGCAGCGCCCGGGTCGATCGGGTCAAGGTCGACGAACTCAGATTGGGCACCAGCATCGTCCAAAATCTCGAGCTGCCGGCGCTTCGGGAGCAGGATCTTGGCGGCCAGGGAATGATCGGGATCGATGCCCTGGTCGAGCAGCGGCTGATGATGGATTTCGAGAAAAGGATGATCAAGGCGGAGGATGCCAGCCAGCCGGCGATCCGAATGGATGGCGAGATCGTGGTTCGCGCCCGGCGCCAGCGCGGCCAGCTGATCCTGACCCAGGTGCGGGCTGCGGGACTTCCACTCGAGGCGGTTGTCGATACGGGATCGGAAATCACGATCGGCAACAAGCTACTTCGCGACAAGCTCATCAAGGGCAATCGGGACAAGTTCATCACGATCGCTGCAACGGGCGTCACGGGGGTGACAATGGAGATGCAGCTGGCCAGGATCGGCGAGCTGCGCCTCGGCTCCGTCACCCTCAAGAATGTGCCAATCGCCTTCGCCGACGTGCCGCCCTTCCAGGTGTTCGGCCTGACCGAAGAGCCGGCATTACTGCTCGGCACCGACCTGCTCGAGACGTTTCGACGGGTTTCCCTGGATTTCCGCTCGCGCAAGGTCCGCTTCCAGCTCCGCCGGTGCGGGTCCGTGGGAATTGTGGTGAGCACCGCGCCGACTTCCCTCATGCGACTGTCATCGACCGACAAGGGGGCAGTGTGCCGGCGATAGGCCTACTCATTTATGGTTGCACCTTGCGCCTGCCTTGGTGTATTATATGAGCAATACGCCAAATAGGAGAATATTGATGTCGATCCGTATCGCTTCGCTTGCCGCGGTGGGCCTGTTTGCCGCCGGCTGCCACGTCGGCGCCGACGCGGAGAACCGTGACCCTGGCGCAGAAGTCACCCGCAGCTACCAGGTCGCCGCGTTCGACAAGCTGGAGGTCGCCGGACCCTATGAGGTCAATGTGGTGACGGGCGGACAGGTCGGAGTCACGGCCAAGGGCGGC
>DASTVY010000023.1:0-2441 GCA_035758865.1 Sphingomicrobium sp.
CGGTTCGATCCATAGCCGCCGCGCGCGAACCATATGGCGTCATAGCGGTCATCGGCCATGACCTCGCGAAGTGCCTGTAGCCGCTCGTTGTCCGGTCCGGCGAAATGCCCCTCGGTCAGAAAACATTGCGGGTGAATGGTCAATTCCGCGTCGCCACGCTCAGCGACAATCGCGCTTACGGCCTCAGCCGAATCCGGCCTTAAAGTGCAGCTTGGCGCAAAGACCGCAATTCTCATGCGCAGTTCAATTGCACATGACCGCGAGCCCGCCTAGGCCATCGCCCCAATGACCGACCAATTTTTCTTCTGCGGAATCGGCGGCAGCGGAATGCTGCCCCTGGCCGCCATTTTGCGCGCCGGCGGAGCTCGCGTGGCCGGATCCGACCGATCACTCGACGCCGGGCGACTTGGCAACAAGTTCGAATATCTTCGATCGCTTGGGATTCAACTGGTTCCGCAGGACGGCTGCGGCCTGGCCGAGGGCATGACTCTGATAACCTCGGCGGCGGTCGAAGAAACGATTCCGGACGTTGTACGTGCTACGGAGCTTGGCCTCGATCGGCTTACCCGCCCCCAACTGTTGGCAAAGCTTCTGAACGCTGCGCAGACGAGCATCGCGGTCGGCGGAACCAGCGGAAAATCGACGGTTACCGGCATGATCGGCTGGATCCTCCATGCGCTCCATCGGCAGCCGACGGTGATGAACGGCGCGGTGATGAAGAACTTCGTCTCTCCTGGCGCGCCATTCGCGTCGGCGCTGGTCGGTGATCCTGAGCTATTCATTAGCGAAGTCGATGAGAGCGACGGTTCAATCGCCCTATATCGGCCTACCGTCGCCGTGGTCGGCAATGTCAGCCTCGACCACAAGGAAATGGACGAGCTGCGTTCATTGTTCGGCGGGTTCCTCGGAGCTGCTGGCAAGGCGGTCGTCAATCTCGATGACCCGGAAGTGCGGCTGCTGGCCGACACGCTGCCAGAGGAGAGGTTGGTCAGTTTCGGCTTCGATAGCCCGGCAGCGACACTTCAGGGGAGGAACCTGCAGCTTCGTCAGGACGGGCTGGAGTTCGACGCCTTGTTTGACGGTCAGCAGCATCATGTGAAACTTCAGCTTCCCGGCCGCCATAATGCGCTGAATGCGCTCGCGGCGTTGGCGGCGGTTCACGCCACCGGTATTTCGCTTGCCGAGGCCGCCGCCGCCTTGGCCCGCTTCGCCGGTCTCAAGCGCCGCCTCGAAACTATAGGCGTTGCGCGCGGCGTGACGGTGATCGACGATTTCGCGCACAATCCGGACAAGATCGCAGCAACACTAGAGACGCTGGTTGCCGGTCCGGGGCGGCTGCTGATCCTGTTCCAGCCGCATGGCTATGGCCCGCTCGCCAAGATGGGGCGTGAGCTTGCGGAAACTTTCGCCAAGGGCATGCGCGAAGGCGACCGGCTGTTCCTTCCTGATCCCGTTTATCAAGGCGGCACCGTCGACAAAACGCGCGGATCCGATTGGCTGGCCGATGCCATCCGGGAGGCCGGGGGCCATGCCGAACATGTTCCCGAACGGGCCGCGATCGGTGACCGGCTATTGGCCGAAGCCCTGCCGGGGGATCGCATCGCCATCCTCGGTGCGCGGGACGATACGTTGAGCGAATTTGCCGCGGAATTGGTCGAGAGGCTAGGAACCTGACATCCGTTTGGCCATTTGACGCTCATGGCTAGTTCGGGAAGCGTCATCGGCTGGAAGCTGGATCGATTGCAACGCGCGGAGCTGCTGGAGCGCTTCCCGCCGCGTTATCGCGATGCAATCGCCGATCATGTGACGCTCAAAAGCAATTCCGAGCGCGACGAGCTTCCGGGCCCCGCTGCCTCCGCCATCGTCGGCCGGGCCGATGACGGGGACAGTCTCGAATGCATGGTGGTCACCATTAATGGCACTATTGACCGGCCGGACGGGTCGACGTTTCACATCACCTGGTCGTTGGACAAATCGAAGGGTCGCCAGGCGCGTGAAAGCAATGACGTACTGAAACAGCGCGGCTGGTCGAACTTGCCCGAGCCGCTGCCGATCAAGCTAGAACCGGCGCGCTTCTGATGGCTCGGCAGCTGTTCCTCGACTGCGACGGCGTACTGGCCGATTTCGATGCCGGCGCCAGAGACGTGCTCGGGATGTCGTCGCGATCTTTCGAGGATCGCTATGGCAAACGTGAGTTCTGGCGACGGATTGCTCGCGCGCCCGACTTCTATGCCAGCCTGCCATTGATGACGGACGCGCGAACCCTGTTTGAGGCGGTTGCACACCTTGATCCGATCATTCTGACCGGCCTCCCGCTCGGCAATTGGGCGGCGCCGCAGAAAGTGAACTGGGCGGCCGAGCATTTTCCGGGCGTGCCGATCATCACCTGCATGGCGCGCGACAAGCACAAGCACATGAAGCGCGGCGATGTGCTGGTCGAC
>DASTVY010000029.1:0-5528 GCA_035758865.1 Sphingomicrobium sp.
GACGAACACTTCGACCCCCGGCTGTCCATGGGACGAGGTCAGGCGCATGTGATTGGCGGCTCCCTCGTCACCGTAAGCCGGCGGCACCGGGCCGTGCACCGCAAAGGCGCCATCGCTGAAGGCCAGCCGAAGCTGGGCGAGCGTCGCCGGCCACTCATGGCTGCGATGCGGCATCGTCTTCAAATTGGCGACGGTCAGGTGGCATTTGCCGTCGGCCGTGTCGGGGGCAGGACTGACCGTCGCGGCATTGGCTGCCCACATCGACGAGGCGCTCATCGCATTGGCGGCGATGTGCGGCTCGGCATCTTCGATCGTCGTTCCAAGCCCGGCCAGCCAGTCGTGGGCCGGCCTCGGCTGGGGCAGGAATATGCCCTGAACCAGTCCCAGCCCGATATTAGCCCGCATCTTTTCCAGGCCTTGCAGTGCAGCAGCGCGCGGCCGCGACACTTCTCCCGCGTTGCGGGCCGATGCCAGGTTGCCCAGGCTCAGACCCGCATAATTGTGGCTCGGCCCGACGATTCCGTCGAAATTAATCTCGTGGATCATGACGATCGGCCGACTGCCAGCACCCGGTCGCCCGGCCCGATATTGAGCATTTCCATCGCCTTGGCTTCAATCAGCAGCTCGCCGTTATCGGTCCGCTTGGTCTGCGAATAGCAGGCGACGAAATCGTGCAAGACGCCGGTCGCAAGCATCATTGGCGCACCGCCTTCGCCGTCGGTTCCCGCAACGCGCAGCCACTCGGCATCCATCACCGTCTTGATCTTGTCGGTCCGCGCAGTGACGGTTGGGCCGCCGTCGAAAATGTCGACGTAGCCGTCCCAGTCGAAATTCTCATTCTCAAGCATCTTGAGTGCGGCTCGCCCGGTCGGATGCGGCTGGCCGATGACGGCGCGCGCGCTTTCGGGAAGCATCGACACGTAGATCGACGTCTTGGGAAAGAGGTCGGCGATGAATTGCGTTCCGTGGACGGCGTTGAACTCGTCGGCCTCGGGGAAGGTCATTCCAAAAAAGCGACCACCGATTGCGTCCCAGAAGGGCGAATGGCCGGCCTGGTCCATCACTCCGCGCAACTCGGCCAGCACGGAGTCGCCGAACCTTGGACGATGCTGCTTGATGAACAGGTAGTGCGACCGCGCGAGCAGCATGCCGAGGCCGCCCGCCCGTTCCTGCGGATGGAGGAACAAGCCGCCCACCTCGCTGAACCCTTCAAGGTCGGTGGTGAGGTTCAACGTCTGGTTGCGGAAGATCCGCCCCAGTTCCTCGCTCTTCTGGGCCAGCGTCGAAATCAGGTAGCTGTAGAAGGGCCGGTCGGTTCCGACCGCGCCGAAAATCTGGCATGTGCCGCGGATCTGCCCGGTTTCGACATTCTCCAGCATGAAGACATAGAGGTCGTCGGACTGGACCTCGCCTTGGCGGCTGAACCCTTCCTCGGACCGGGCGAGCTTGGCTTCCAGGGTCGCCTTTTCGGCTGGCAGATTGGTGAACCCGCCGCCAGTCAGCTTGGCGAGATCGTAGAAGGCGCGAAGGTCGCTCGGCCTCGCAGCTCGGATCCGGCAGGTCATGCGCCTTCCGCCAGCCGCAAAATGGTCAGGGCCGAAAGCGCCGCACGCTCGGCAAGGCTGTCGACAATCAGAAATTCCTCCATCGAATGAATGCTTCCGCCGCGCACGCCCATCGTGTCGATGACGGGCACACCGCAGGCGGCGATATTGTTGCCGTCGCAGACTCCACCGGTCGATTTCCAGCCGATCTCCTGGCCCAGATCCGCGCCAGCCTGCTGGACCAGCTTGAATAGGGTCTCGGCCTCGGGCGTCATCGGTTTCGGCGGTCGTGCGAAATGGCCATGGGACGCGATCCGTACGTCATGTTCGGCAGCAACGGCCGCGACCGAACTGTCGATCAGCGCCTGCGCCCGCGCCTGGTCGTCGAGGGTCTCCGGTCTCAAATTGACTCGAAGCACAGCCAAATCGGGAACGACGTTGTTGGGCGAACCGCCGTCGATCTTCGCCGGGTTGACTTTCAGGCCCGGACCGACCGCCGCCTTGAGGCGGAGCGCGAGATCTGCAGCGGCGATCAGCGCGTTGCGGCCTTCCTCAGGGTTCCGCCCGGCATGGGCCGAGCGGCCGTGGATGGCGAACGAGAAATTGCCGCTTCCGGGGCGAGCGCCGGCCAGGGTTCCGTCGGGCAGGGCAGACGGCTCATAGGTCAGGGCCGCACGCTTGCCCTGCGCGGCTTCAGCGATCAGTGCGGCCGATCCCAGCGAACCGACTTCCTCGTCGCTGTTGATCACCACTTCATAGCCCAGCACGCTTGCGGCCGGGCTCTTCTCAACCGCCGTCAGCGCGGCGAGCATAACGGCGATGCCACCCTTCATGTCGGCGACCCCGGGTCCGTTCAGCACCTTGCCCGGCTCCAGCCAGCTCAGCGACTGGAATGGGTGATCGATGGCAAATACCGTGTCCATGTGGCCAGTCAGCAGCAGCTGGACCGGCGCGTCCGGCCGGACCTTAAGGTGCAGGTTGCGGCCATGCGAAACTTCATAGGTTTTGCCGGCGGCGTCCACCGCTTCGACCCTGGCAGGCTCGACCATCTGCAGGTCACCGGGGAGGTCTGCAAAGGCTCCGGCCAGCCTCGCGCCGAGGATCGCCAGCCCGTCGAGGTTGCGCGAGCCCGAATTGACCGCGCTCCAATTCTCGACCTGCGCCAGCATCGGTTCGGCCGATGCGGCTTCGACGCATGTCTGTTCCAGGCTGGTCAGCACCCCCATGCAGCGGCCTCTAGCCGGTCAAAGCCGGTCCGAGAACCCCTCCAAGTCCCTTGCAATCGAACCGTGGACACCCAGCTGTATTATATCTATAATACACGGGCAAAGGAGTCCGAACGATGCTTGAAGATCCACTTGCGAAGCGAACGGCAATTGCAGCCGCCATCGGTGCGGTGGTGGCCATCCCGCTCCCCTTCATCGGGCCGCTCGTCGGCGCGCTCGTCGGCGGCGGGATCGGATATTTCACGGCGGACAAGCGGAGCTGACGCTCAGAGATACTCCGAAAACCCCTCGACGATCGTCCGGTACATGTCCCGCTTGAACGGGACGATCAACTCCGGAAGCAGGTGAGGTTCGACCCACTTCCAGTGGCTGAACTCGGGGTGCTCGGTCTCGATGTTCACGTCTTCGTCGTTTCCCAGGAAGCGCGCGAGGTACCAGTCCTGCAGCTGGCCTTTCCATTTCCCGCCCCACAGGCGTGACGCGATCGCGTCGGGGATATCGTAGCGCAGCTGCTGCGGGTGGCAGGCGACCTGCTCGACCAGCTTGGGACGGATCCCGGTTTCCTCTTCCAGTTCCCGGAGCGCGGCCGGCCAGGGCTTCTCGCCCTTGTCGATCCCGCCCTGCGGCATCTGCCAGGCCTCGTCGCGGTTATCGATCCGCCGTCCGACAAATACGTGGCGGTGCTCGTTGATCAGCATCACGCCGACCCCGCGGCGGTAGAGATGGTGGTCGGTCATGCTTCATTGTCTAACGGGATGCTGGCAATACGCTAGACCGCCACAATTGTATTCTTGTGAATGATATGATAGTTAAACATTCAGGAGAATGACATGCCCACTCGCCTGAAGATGAAAACTACCGGCAAGAGAGGGGACGGCGTTCTGGTTGCCGGCGCAGTCCAGCGGATTGCCGAATTCTGGGACCTCACCAACGAGCGTCTCGGCCAGATTCTCGGCCTGTCGGGTTCGACCGTATCGCGTCTTCGCAGTGGAAGCTGGCATTTCCAGTCGGGTACCAAGAGCTTCGAGCTGGCTCAATATTTGATGCGGCTATTCCGATCCCTGGATTCGCTGATGGGAAGCGACGACGTGGCCGCAAGGAGCTGGCTGGCGAATGAGAACCTGGAACTTGGCGGGAAGCCGATCGACCTCATCCGGACCATCCGTGGACTGTCCGACGTAGCCGATTACGTCGATGACTATCGGGCTCGCGTTTGACAGGCACACCTTCCCCGGCCGATTTCATCAGCTACCACGCCACGGTCTTTCGACTGGTCGAGGCGCAGCACCGGATTTCCACATCCCGGCTGACCGACAGTCTGACCGACGAAGAGCGGCTCGAATTGCTGATCGAACAGGCTAAGCCGCCACTTCCGGACAAGGCGAGGGGCCTTCACTATCTGCTGGCGACGCCGTTCCGATACGGCCATCGGTCGGCAAGCCGATTCCGAAAGGCCGGTGACCGTCCGGGCATATTCTATGCTTCGGAATCGGCGGCGACCTGCATTACGGAAATGGCCTACTGGCGAATGCGGTTCTTCGCGTCTTCGCCCCACGCGCTGCTCCCCACGACGACGACCGAATATCTGATGTTCACCATTGGCCTGGCCGTTGATCGCGGCCTCGACCTTACGCGTCCGCCGTTCCTCAAACGTCGGTCAAAATGGGTCGACAAGCGAAACTGGGACGCCTGTCAGCAATTTGGCGCCCTGGCTCGCGGGCTCGACACCCAGCTGATCCGCTATGAATCCGCGCGGGACGAGAAAGGGGGCATCAATATTGCCTTGTTCGATCCGGAATGCTTCACCGCGCCGGTTCCAAGCTCGGCCGGCACCTGGCATTTCCGGTTCCAGGCGCAAAGGCTCGTCGTTCTCGGAGCTTCGCCATCACCGGATCGATATCAGTTCGAATTCGGCCGGTTCGGCATCACTCGCCCCTAGAAGAAGGTGGCGGAATCCCCCTCACAGTCCTAATGTAGGTTTCAAAGCAAACACTCGAAGGACGATCATGGCTACGGCCACTCACGAAGTAACGGAGAACGAGGCCAGAGAGCGGCCGACGCAAGAGGCGGTCGTGGTCCGTTTTGCGGGCGATAGCGGCGACGGCATGCAGCTGACGGGCGGCCAATTCACCCTGTCGACCGCGCTCGCGGGGAACGACCTCGCTACCTTCCCCGATTTTCCAGCCGAGATCCGCGCGCCGCAGGGCACGACGTTCGGTGTCTCCGCCTTCCAGATCAATTTCGGCTCCTCGGCGATTGAAACGGCGGGCGATGCGCCCGACGTGCTGATCGCGATGAACCCGGCCGCGCTAAAGATGAACACAACGGCGCTCCGCGAAGGCGGGCTGATCATCGCCGACGAAGGCGAATTCACGCCGCGCAACCTCGCCAAGGCCGGCTATGACGCCAACCCGCTGGAGGATGGCAGCCTGGCCAAGTGGCAGCTGGTCCATTTCAACATCTCCCAGCTGACCCTCGACGCGGTGAAACCGTTCGGACTCGGCAACAAGGAGGCGCTCCGCTGCAAGAATATGTGGACGCTTGGCCTGGCGCTGTGGATGTTCGATCGCGACCGGCAGCCGATCGTCGACTGGCTCAATGCCAAATTCGCCAAGAACCCGGGGCTCGCCGAGGCCAACATCGCCGCGTTGAACGCCGGCCACGCCTATGGCGAGACCACCGAAATGGGCGGGCAGGTCCACCAGCGGCATCTTTCCGCCGCACCCGCGGAGACCTGCCTCTACCGGACGGTAACGGG
>DASTVY010000039.1:0-2382 GCA_035758865.1 Sphingomicrobium sp.
GAACTCAGCAAATTGCTTGGCGGATGGGGTGGGATTCGAACCCACGGTGGGCTTGCACCCACGGCGGTTTTCAAGACCGCTGCCTTAAACCACTCGGCCACCCATCCGTCGTTCAGCTTTGCCCGCTATCGCGTCTTGGGATGAGACGTGCAAGGCGCGGGGTGAACCCGGATGGTCTTCATCAACGTTTCGTCTGTAGCCTCGCGTACTGGAGGGAGTGTCGCATTGCGGTTGATTGGTGCCTCGATAATGACGGCCATGGGGGCCCTGGCTTTTGGCCCGGCGAATGCGCAGGTCGATCCCTTGGCGCCGCTTCCGCAAGGGCAGTCGATTCAGGCGCGGCCCGCCGTCGTTCAGCCGGCGCAAACCTTTGTTTCAAGGCCGGTTTATGCTGCCCCAACGGGCTTCGCCGGCTATAAGCTGCGCCTGGCGGCGCTTGCCCGGAGTCAGGGCGTTCACGAATCGACCATCCAGGCCCATGTGCCATCACTCAACCTAAACAGCAGGGCGATCCAACTCGACCAGTCGCAGCCGGGCGGTCCTCCGAACAGCACCTACGTCCCGCCATTCTCACCATATCAGCGACGCCATGTGACGTCGGATCTCATCCGTCGTGGGCAGGCACGCTATTCGTCGCTGTACGGCAATCTGTCCCGCATCCAGTCCCGCTACGGTGTCGATCCCGGCGTGCTGATGGCCATATACGGACACGAGACCAGCTATGGCGCGGTCACCGGAGGGTTCGACCTGCTCGATGTGCTGGGTAGCCTTGCTTATGAAGGGCGCCGCCGGCAGCTGTTCGAGAGCGAGTTCGTTGCGGCGCTGAAGCTCATCGACCTTGGCATCCCGCGCTGGCGGCTGAAGGGGAGCTATGCCGGCGCTACCGGCTATCCGCAGTTCATGCCGTCGGTCGTTTTGCGTCTTCGTGCCGACGGCGACGGCGACGGTTTTGGGGACATCTGGCGGAGCGAGGCGGATGGTCTCGCATCGATCGCCAATTATCTCAGGAATGCGGGCTGGAAGCCGGGCGTTCCCTGGGGTGTCGCGGCCCGAGTTCCGTCGACATTGAACCGCGCGGCGATCCGCTCAACCCTGCGCGCACCACGATGCGAGCGGGTCTATGCACGCCACAGTCGCTGGATGACCGTCGCCCAGTGGCGCTCGCTTGGCGTCGTTCCTTACGGAAGCGGGCTTACGAACAATGAGGTGGTTACGCTGATCGAGCCGGATGGACCGAACCAGACCGCGTACCTGCTGACGACCAACTATCGCTCGATTCTCGATTACAATTGCTCGAATTTCTACGCACTGTCGGTCGGACTGCTGGCGAACGCGATTACGCGCCGATAGGAAGGTCTTCCAACCAGCCCAGCAGGACGAATCCCGAGTCGATGAAACGCGCAGTCTTCTTCGCTTCCGCCGCCGCACTTTTCATTTCCACCGCTGCCCCCGCCAAGGCGCCGCCGTTCGAGACGCCGGCGAAGGTCGCCTATCTGATCGACCTGTCCTCGGGTGCGGTTCTGCTTTCCAAGGACGCCGACCGCCGGATGCCGCCCGCATCGATGGCCAAGATGATGACGACGAACGTCGCATTCGAGCTCATCAAGAAGGGCGACCTCAGCCTCAACAAGATGTGCACGGTGCGTCCGGAGACCTGGCAGAAGTGGCACGGGCCGCAGGCAGGATCGACCATGTTCCTTTCGCCCGGCGAGCAGGTCAGCGTCGAGAACCTGCTGGACGGTATCGTCACTCTGTCGGGCAACGACGCCTCAGTCGTCCTCGCGGAGTGCATTGCCGGCACCGAGGAAGCGTTTGCCAACGTGATGAACGAGAATGCCAAGCGGCTGGGCCTCACCAACAGCCATTTCGGGAATTCGAACGGTTGGCCGGACGAGGGCCGGACCTATGTCACGGCGCGTGACCTGGCGACGCTCGCCCGCGCCGAGATCGAGAACCATCCCGACCTCTACAAGCGCTTTTACAGCAAGCCGTCCTTCACCTGGGGCAAGACCATGGGGTCTGGCGCCAACATCACTCAGGCGAACCGCAATCCGCTGCTCGGAAAGGTCGCCGGCGCCGACGGCCTGAAGACCGGGCATACCGAAGAGGCTGGTTATGGCTTCACCGGCTCCGCCGAGCAGAATGGCCGCCGTCTCATCATGGTCGTCGCGGGCCTCGACAGCTTCACCGGGCGTATCAATGAATCCGTCCGCCTGATGCAGTGGGGCTTCAACGCCTGGCAATCGAAGCCGCTGTTCAAGGCGGGCACCAATGTCGGCTCGGCCAAGGTCCAGCTGGGCAGCGACAGCGAAGTGCCGCTGGTCGCTCCGCGCGATCTGGCACTGACCATTCCCGCTGGCATCCTTTCGAAGACCGGGGCGA
>DASTVY010000047.1:0-14071 GCA_035758865.1 Sphingomicrobium sp.
TGGACCAGCGACGAGATCCAGAAGCTGCACAGGCTTGCGGGCAAGGGCATGAGCCTCAAAGGGATCAGCAAGGCAATGACCCGCAGCGAGGAATCGATCCAGGCGCGCGCGCGTCAGGATGGGCTGAAAATCAGCAAGCTACGGTAAACGTCGGCCGGCCTGCGAACGGTTTTAGCCGGGCGAGATTTCTGCAAGTCGAGCCCTGATCCGCCGGTACGACGGCGACAAGGCGTACAGCAGCCGGTGCCGCAAATTAGCCATCAGCGAATACGCAACGGACATGGGTTCCCCTCCCATCCATCACACAAACCCCGATTCTTAACCAAGAACCAGCAATCGTTACGCCAGTCAATCGATCTTCAGAATCTATCCCCAGATTCTTTAGTCCGTGTGGCCGCGCGGACTCACTGGGGTGGCCAAATTCGGCGGGTAATTGCGTAGGCAGTCGATTGATGACAAATTGATTGCTTCCGCGCCCGTCACAATCTTGAGGGAAGGACGGCATTGGGGGGGATAGCGTTGCAGCCTGTTCGGCTCGTGCTGTTATTGCTCGTTGGCCCACGCGAAGGCGAGAACGACTTTTTGGAGTTCCCGTCGATCGAGGAGGCTGTTGCCTACGCGCGCGAGCTTTTCGGCGAGCGGCGCTTCCAGCTCGAAGGGATAGAGGACAAGTGCGGCAGGACCCTGGTCTGCTATGACGATCTGCACGACCGCTGCCGAACGCCGGACCGGACTGCGCAGCGCCGCTTCGGCTGAGGATCAGGGCACCAGCACCGTATCGACCGCTTCCTCCGCCATCTCCGGAAAATCCAGCGTGTAATGCAGGCCTCGGCTTTCGTGCCGCGACAGCGCCGATCTTACGATGAGGTCGGCGACCTCCAGAAGATTCCTTAGCTCGATCAGGTCGGGCGTGACCCGGAAGTGCCGGTAATAGTCGCCGACCTCCTGGCGAAGCATGTCGATCCGCCGCTTGGCTCGCTCCAGCCGCTTGGTGGTCCGGACGATGCCGACGAAATTCCACATGAACCGGCGGATTTCGCCCCAGCATTGCTGGATGACCACCTCTTCGTCGCTGTCGGTCACCCGGCTTTCGTCCCAGGCCCGGATGACGGGCGGCTCGACCAGATCGTTCCAGTGATCAATGATATGCGTTGCGGCCCCTTCGCCGAACACCAGGCATTCCAACAGCGAGTTGGAAGCCAGGCGATTGGCGCCGTGAAGGCCCGACTGGGTCACTTCTCCTGCCGCATAAAGGCAGGGAGCGTCGGTGCGCCCGTTGATATCCACGACCACCCCGCCGCAGGTGTAATGCTGGGCCGGGACAACCGGGATCGGCTCCCCGGTGATGTCGATCCCAAGGCCGATCAGCTTTTCGTAGATGTTCGGGAAGTGTCCCTTCACGAACTCCGGGTCGCGGTGGCTGATGTCGAGATGGACATAATCGAGGCCGTCGCGCTTGATCTCATGGTCGATCGCCCGCGCTACCACGTCGCGCGGAGCCAGCTCGGCGCGTTCGTCATAGTCGGGCATGAATCGATGGCCCGTTTCCGGATGCTTGAGCAACCCGCCTTCGCCTCGAACCGCCTCGGTGATCAGGAAGTTCTTGACCTCCAGATTATAGAGGCAGGTCGGGTGGAACTGCATGAACTCCATATTCGAAACGCGGCATCCGGCCCGCCAAGCCATGGCGATGCCGTCCCCGGTCGCTCCACGTGGCGCGGTTGAGAAAAGATAGGTCCGGCCGGCGCCGCCGGTTGCCAATACCGTAGCTCTAGCAGTCAGCGCGTCGACCGATTCCGTGGCCCGGTTGAATGCATAGAGGCCGTGGACCGCGCCGCTGGTCGAAAATTCCTCTGCATGGCGGCCGGTGATGAGGTCGATCGCCACCATGTCGGGAATGAGGGTGATGTTGGGGTTGCCGGCCGCGGCCTTTTCCAGCGCCTGCTGCACGGCCCATCCGGTGGCATCGGCGACGTGAACGATCCGCCGGTGGCTGTGCCCGCCCTCCTTCGTCAGATGGAGTGCGCCATTTTCCATGGCGAAGGGGACGCCCAGCTCCTCCAGCCGGGCGATCGCCGCCGGAGCTTCATTCACCACATGCTCGACGATGGACAGGTTGTTGAGGCCGGCGCCGGCGATCATCGTGTCGCGCACATGGGCGTCGAAACTATCGCCTTCCTCAAGCACCGCGGCGATTCCGCCCTGGGCCCAGCCGGTCGCCCCGTCGCTCAGCCGCCCCTTGGCGATCACTCCGACCTTCAGGTTGGTGGCAAGGTGCAGTGCGGCGGTTAGGCCGGCCGCTCCCGATCCGACGACCAGGACGTCAAAGGTTTGCCCGTTCAAGCCGCCGTCTCGCGAGTCAGGCTCAAAAACACGTCTTCCAGGTCGGGATCGCGGGTCGAAACATCGACGATCCCGAACCCTTCCTTTTGCAGCGCGTCGAGCACCTCGCCGGCATTCACCTTGTCCTTGCGATAGGTGATCTCCAGCGTCCTCGGGCCGGTCATTTCGATCTTTTCGAAGCAGGAGGCGTCGGGCGCACTCCGAAGGTCGCGATCGACTTCGACCACCACCGCCTTGTCCTGGGCCTTGGCGATCAGCTCGCGCGTCGGCTCATTGGCGATCAGCCGGCCATGGTTGATGATCGCGATCCGGTCGCACAGCTGCTCCGCTTCTTCGAGATAATGGGTGGTAAGGACCACCGTAACGCCCTGCTTGTTGAGGCCGCGTACATAATCCCACAGCTGCTGGCGAAGTTCGATATCGACCCCGGCGGTTGGCTCGTCGAGCACAAGGATCGGCGGCGAATGGACCATCGCCTTGGCGACCAGGAGACGGCGCTTCATGCCGCCCGACAGGGTTCGCGCATAGGCATTAGCCTTGTCGGTCAGGTGAACCGCGGCGAGCAGCGCGTCGGTGATCCGCTCCGACTTGGGAACGCCGTAAAGCCCGGCCTGAAGCTCCAGCGCCTCGCGCGGGGTGAAAAAGGGATCGAACAATATTTCCTGGGGAACGATGCCGATCGACCGCTTGGCGTTGCGCGGATGTTCTTCGATGTCGAAGCCCCAGACTTCCGCAGATCCGCCGCTTTTCACCACCAGGCCGGCAAGGATGTTGATCAAGGTCGACTTGCCCGCCCCATTGGGGCCCAGCAGGCCGAAAATCTGGCCGCGCGGCACATCGAAGCTGACTCCATCCAGCGCGCGCTTCGGCTCGCTGCCCTTTGACCGGTAGGTCTTGCACAGGTCCCGGATGCGGATTGCCGGCTCGATCATAGCGATTCGCATAGCGGGGCGCCGAATATTGCGAAAGCCGAACTGGTAAATGACCAATTTACCTTAATCATCATCATGATTTTACCGTTAACCCTGTTACCGCGGGCGCGATGCTTCGCATGGTCCGCTCCTGCTTGCTCTCGGGCTTGATCCTGATGTCGTTTTCGGCGGCAGGCTGGGCCGTACCCGTCGCGGCCACGCCGAAGGCACGGGGAGAAGTCGTGCTGCTCAGGCCACTGACCCTGGTGAAGCTTGCCGACATGGATTTCGCGACGCTTGGGGTCACTACGGGAGGCACGGCAACGATCGACCCGATCGGCGGCACAATGTCGGTTACTGGCGGCCTGCTTCACCTTGCCGGGACGCCCTCTCCGGCACGCTATGCCGGCGCCGCGTCCAAGCGGACGGTGGTCAATATCCGGGTTCCCAAGCAACCGGTGCTGATCCGCCGGGTAGGAGGAACGGAAACGCTCAGCGTCAGCAACTTCACGCTTGATGGCCAGGACAAGCGCGCCCTGGCCAGCGCTTCAAGCTTCCGCTTCGCGGTCGGTGCGCAGATCACCGTTCCGGCGGGGACCGTGGAAGGCGTGTATGTGGGCGATATCGACGTCACCGTCCAATATCCCTGACTCCCGATTTGGTTAAGGAATCCGGGTAAATTTCCGGCAACCTCTTGCGTTGAAAGCCTGTTCAGGCCCGCCCCTCATTCTTGGCCCACCTTAAATTTGTGGGAACCAAGGACATGCGCTCTAAAATTGCTTTGGCGGCACTGGCCGCAACCGCAGCCTTTGCCTCGCCGGCAATGGCGCAGACCACCGCAAGCGAGCCGGCGGAAGCCCGCGGCACGGTGCTATTGCCGCTGACTCTGACGGAAGACGCCAACCTCGACTTCGGCACCGTACTCGCAAGTGCTGCGGCCGGCACGGTCAGCATCAACGCCGACACGGGTGCCCGCAGCGTAACGCTGGGCGTCACCGGAGTTGCAATCAACCCGGGCCATCGCGCCCTCTTCACCGGCTATGGAACACCCAACACGCAGGTGAACCTCAGCATTACCTATCCGGCGTTCCTGGTCAGCGGAGCGAATGTGGTCGGCGTGACCTCGCTGAACTTCGACAGCGGCGGCACAACCCGCACGCTCAATGCTGCCGGTACCTTCCAGGTCGGCGTGGGTGGCGACTTCTCAATTGCTGCGAACCAGCCGAACGGCCTCTACACCGGCACCTTCACGGTGACGGCGCAATATCCGTGAGTTTGACCGCTCGATAGGACCCCACTCTTATTGAAGCGGCGGGAGGCGGTTGCTAGGGCGTGTCCCATGCAACCGCCTCCTGAAGTATTTCGGACCAAGCACCATCGGGTCCATTGCGACGGCTCCGGCCAGGTCGACGCCGCGCTGGGTCATCCCCGCGTCTACTACCAGATCGACGACGAGGTCGGCTACGTCGACTGCGGCTATTGCGATCGCCGTTTTGTGCTCGAAGGCGGGCCGGCGGATCGGCCGCAAGACAAATGAACCCCCGCGACCTTCTCTATCGAAGCCTCGACCCGGGCGAGGCGGCGTCGCTTGCGGCCCGCCATCTCTCCGCCCACGACGATGGCGAACTCTATCTGCAGCATAAGGTCACGGAGGCGTTCGGTTTCGACGATGGCCGGCTGAAGACCGCCGACTTCAACACCGCTTCGGGGTTCGGCCTGCGCGGAGTGACCGGCGAAACCACCGCCTTTGCCCATGCCAATGAGATCAGCGCCGCGGCCATCGAGCGCGCCGCCCAGACATTGAAGCTGCTTGATCCGGCCAAGGGCCCATCGGCCGCTCCGCCGCCCCGAACCAACCGGGCGATGTATGGCTCGGAAGATCCGCTTTCGGTCATTCCCTTCGCCCGGAAGGTTGTACTTTGCCAGGCCATCGATGCGGCGGCGCGCGCCCGCGATCCGCGCGTTGCGCAGGTCAGCGTCGCGCTGTCGGGTAGCTGGTCGGTGGTCGAGATCGTTCGCGCCGACGGATTCATCGCGACGGACGTCCGGCCGCTGGTGCGACTCAACGTCTCGATCGTCGCCAAGCAGGGCGATCGGCGCGAGACCGGAAGCTTCGGCCTTGGCGGCCGTTACCTCTACGACCATCTGTTCGAGCCCGCGACCTGGAACCGGGCGATCGACGAAGCGCTCCGCCAGGCGCTGGTCAATCTGGAAAGCGTGCCCGCGCCGGCCGGCGAAATGCCGGTGGTGCTTGGGCCGGGCTGGTGCGGCGTGCTGCTTCATGAGGCAGTGGGGCATGGCCTGGAAGGCGACTTCAACCGCAAAGGCACGTCGGCCTTCTCCGGACGCATGGGGGAGCGGGTCGCCGCTCCGGGCGTAACCGTGGTTGACGAAGGCGCGATCGAAAACCGGCGTGGATCGCTCAGCATCGACGACGAAGGCACACCCACGGGGCGCACCGTCCTGATCGAAGATGGAATCCTCAAGGGCTACCTCCAGGACCGGCTCAATGCCCGGCTGATGGGGATGGAGCCGACCGGAAACGGCCGGCGCGAAAGCTTCGCCCATGCACCGATGCCGCGCATGACCAACACCTTCATGCTCGGCGGCCGGGACGATCCGGCCGAGCTGATCACCCGCGTCAAGGACGGCATCTTCGCCAAGAGCTTCGGCGGCGGGCAGGTCGACATCACCAGCGGCAAGTTCGTCTTCTCTTGCACGGAGGCCTATCGGATCGAGGGCGGCAAGCTTGGGCAGCCGATCAAGGGCGCGACCCTGATCGGCGACGGGCCGAGCGTTCTCACCCGCGTCAAGGGAATCGGCAACGACATGGCGCTCGACGAAGGTGTCGGAATCTGCGGCAAGGGTGGGCAGTCAGTTCCGGCCGGCGTGGGGCAGCCGACCCTGCTGATCGATGGGCTGACGGTCGGCGGTACGGCTGCATGAGCCTGGTCGAGCTCGCCCGCTACGGCACCCGCGTCGAAGCCGATCTGGCGCGCCTCGCGCTCGACGCGGAAGGGATCGAAGCCGTCATTTTTGACGCGGAGACCAACAGCTTCTTCGGCGGCGGCGGCCTGGTCGGCGTGAGGCTGATGGTGCTCGAAGAAGAACTGGACGAAGCCGCGGCGATCCTCGCAGCCGACGTCTAATCCCGGAGCAGGTGCGACACCGGGCCAAGGTCGAAGCCGGCCTGGCTGACGCAACGGTCCAGCTCCTCCCGCGTGGCGCCGTCCTCGCTCTTGGCCACCGCCCAGGCCAGCGTCGACCGGTTGCCGGACCGGCAGAAGGCGAACAGCTTTCCATCGCCCACCGCGTGCATGGCTTCGCGCATCGCCTCGACGTCGGAAGGGCCAAGACCGCGCGCGATCGGCACATGACGATAGCCGATTCCGGCTTCCTTCGCCGCTGCTTCGATATCGTCGCTTTCCGGCTGCCCCGCATCCTCATTGTCGGGGCGATTGTTGACGATCAGGGTGACTCCCAGATCCTTCAGCGCTGCCACATCCGCCGGACCGATCTGCCCGGACACAAGGGTCCTGTCGTCAAGCTGGCGATGCATTCTCGTCCCTCTTCCTGCCCCAGCGACTCAATCGTGACTGTTGCATGATATCACCGATCCGCAAGGCGCCGTCCAATTGTCGCAACTCGCGCTTGGCGGCGAGTCCGCGACCTGCCAAGGATGGCCCCAATGACGGTATGCGTTGATATGGGGGTTGGGCCGTCCGGCGACCCGGTTTCGATCGATCTGGAAGAGCTTCTGGCGACCCGCCTGCTGGTGCAGGGCAATTCGGGCAGCGGCAAATCGCACCTGCTTCGCCGGCTGCTCGAAAAGAGCGCAGGTCAAGTCCAGCAGGTGGTGATCGATCCGGAAGGCGACTTCGTCACTTTGGCCGGTCGCTACGGCCATGTTCCGGTCGAGGCCGCCGACCATAGCGAGCGCGACATCGCCCGGCTCGCGGGCCGCATCCGGGAGCATCGCGCCTCGGTGGTGCTGAGCCTCGAGGGGTTAGAGGCGGAAGGGCAGATGCGCTGCGCCGCCGCCTTCCTATCGGCGCTGTTCGATGCTCCGCGGGACCATTGGTACCCGGCGCTGGTGGTGGTCGACGAAGCGCAGCTGTTCGCTCCGGCCGGCGGCGGGGAGGTTGCAGAAGAAGTTCGTCGAGCCTCGCTCGCCGCGATGACCAATTTGATGTGTCGCGGCCGGAAGCGCGGGCTTGCCGGGGTCATCGCCACCCAACGCCTCGCCAAGCTGGCTAAGAATGTCGCGGCGGAGGCGAGCAATTTCCTGATGGGGCGGACCTTCCTCGACATCGACATGGCCCGCGCCGCCGACCTGCTCGGAATGGAGCGGCGCCACGCCGAGGCGATCCGCGACTTGCCCCGCGGCACCTTCCTCGCCCTTGGTCCCGCAATTTCCCGTCGCCCGATTGCGGTCGCGATCGGCGAGGTCGAGACCAGGGCCCGCTCGATGAGCCCGAAGCTGGTCCCGCTGCCCGAAGCGCCCGCCGGCGATTTGCACGAGCTCCTTTTCGAACCCGGCGGCGATGAACCCACACTCGTCATGCCGGACCTGATCCGGCATCCACCTTCCCTTCCTTCGGAACAGCTGTTGAAGGCCATGGCCGCTGCGTCGCCCGACGCCGAACCCGCCTCCTTCAAGACCGACGAGGAAGCATCGGCAATCATCGCCAAGGTCCTCCGGGCCATCGTCGAAGATCAGGACAGCGCCGCCCGCTCCGGCTCGGTCCTCTACCAGGACTTCACCGTCCGCTGCCGGATGGCAGGCCTCCCGCGCCCGCCGCTCGATCTCGCCGATTTTACCCGCCGCCTGTCGATGGCCCGTGCCGGAATCCTGGATGCTTCCGACGACAGTTGGGCACCGGCATTGGAGGCGGCACGCTCGCTGCCGGATGACATGCTTGGGCCCTTCCTGCTGGTCGCCCGCGCCGCGCGAGAAGGCGCCCCATGCCCGTCCGACGAAGCGATCGCCGCCAGCTACGGCACCGCCAGCCTCGGCCGCGCCCGCCGCCTGCTGCAATATATCGAAAGCCGGGAACTGATCGTCAGCCGGGTCGACCTGTCGGGCAAGCGATCGATCGCCATTCCGCGGCTCGGATGGAGCACTGCTGCGGCCTAGTCGCGCGCTCGGCCATCACGCAGGAACATAGGTCAGCCTTATTACGTCCTGGTCAACTCGATCGCTTGCCGCGAGGCGGAGCGGCGGCCGGGGACCAGCAAAATATGGAGTGCCGCCACCAAGCACGACGGGATGAAGATAGATTCGATATTCGTCGATTAGCCCAAGTTCGGTGAGGCTTCGTGCCAGGTCCGGTCCGCCGACCTCGATCTCCCCGTCCACCTCGGCCTTCAGCCGCCGCATCGCCGCCTCGAGATCGTCCTCGACCAGCGTGGCGTTGGGGCCGACCGATTTCAACGAGCGGGACACGACCCACTTGGGCTGGCGCCGCCACGCCGCGGCGAATTCCCGTCTTGCCTCGTCCCACTCGGGATGATCCTCGTCCCAGTAACGCATGATTTCATACAGCTTGCGGCCATAGACGCTGCCCGCCTGTTCCCGGGCCTGCTCGATGAAATGTCGGAAAAGCGCGGGGCTTGGTCCGAACTCCATATGGTCGACATAGCCGTCGAGGGACTGGTTCATTCCAAAAACGAGCTTCGCCATGCCATCGATTCTCCGGCCAGTGCGGCTGAGCATAGCTTGAGCCGATGTCCGATTTCCATCGAAACGGCCGCTGGCGTTCCGCTGCATTGCTTCCACCGCAGCCAGGGGCCATCCTTTGAGGCCCTGAAAGGGAGGATCTGCTGACCAAGCTTCGCCTGATTGGACTGCCGACGGACTCGCATTCGTCATTCCTTCGTGGACCCGCGCGGGCTCCTGCCGCAATCCGCGCCGCGCTCGCTTCCGATCACGGCAATATGGCGACGGAATCGGGCGCGGAGCTCGGCCTCGATATTCCACTTGAGGATCTGGGCGACCTCAAGCTCGAGGAGTCGGCCGGCGATTTCGAATCCATTCGAGCCGCTGCGGCCGAAGCAGCGAAACACGGCTCCACGCCGATCTTTCTCGGCGGGGATCATATGGTCACCTATCCGGTCATCGCCGGCCTGGCCGAGGTCCATGGCCCGGTGAACATCCTTCATTTCGACGCTCACCCGGACCTCTACGACGACTTTGAGGGCGACCCTTTGAGTCATGCGTCGCCCTTCGCCCGGATCATGGAGAACGGCCTCGCCGGGCGCCTGGTTCAGGTCGGAATCCGAACGCTTAACAATCATTGCCGGGCGCAGGCCGACCGGTTCGGTGTCGAGATTATCGACATGCGCAATTTCTCACCCGGCGCGGTGCCGATCCCGGCGGGCCCGCTCTACATCAGCATCGACATGGACGCGCTCGATCCGGCCTTCGCCCCTGGAGTGTCGCACCATGAGCCCGGCGGGCTGTCGGTTCGCGAAATTCTGACCGTGCTGCACCGGGTCGACGCGCCGATCGTGGGTGCGGATGTCGTCGAATATAATCCGGCGCGCGACATCAACGGCATGACTGCCGTGGTTGCAGCCAAATTCGTGAAGGAATTGGCGGCGCTTGCTGCCGCAAGGTTCTGAAAATCAGGGTTCGTAATCGCCACGTGGGAACTGCTTGCCGCGCTTCACGGTCAAGGTGACGCTCCGCAGGTTCCGCACGTCATCGAGCGGGTTTTTCGCAAGGATCGCCATGTTCGCGAGCTTGCCGGGCTCGATGGTGCCCATCAGCTTCTCTTGCCCGGCCGCTTTCGCACCATTGAAGGTCGTCGCGGCAATGACTGCGGAGGGCGGCAGGCCGGCCTCATCGTGCAGCAGCTCGAATTCGTCGAACAGCGCGGGCCAGGGTTCCTCGCCCGAAGTCTCTCCGTCGGTTCCAGTCGTAATCATGACTCCGGAACGCCACGCCTGGTTGGTCAGCTTGCCCGCCAGCTCGACGGTGCAATTCACCGGCTTCGGAGATTTGGCGGCATCCTGCTTCGTCGGATAGACATGCAAAGTCGCGTCCAGCATGGTTCCTCGGCGCGCCATGTCCGCGAACAATCTGGACATCACCGGATTGTCCTTCTCGAACAGCTTCGCCTCGACCGGGAAGCGATGCTGATAGCTGTCGGGCCGCCTTTGCATCGCCTGATATGCAAGGTAGCAACTGTGGGAGACCGCATCGACGCCTGCGTCGACGACTTCGAACGGCGTTGCAGGAAACACCATGGCATGCGCCCAGACCTGCATACCCTGGCGGTGAGCCTCGCCAGTGATTGCCGCAACCGCATTGCCGGGAAGGTTCGCGTAAATCTTGATCGCAGTCGCATAGGTCCCCTTCGCCCGGGCGACCGCCAGCGGCATGTCCGTCCGTTCGTCGATTGCCTGCATCCAGGGAACGGCGCCGGGCTCCGCGCCCCGGGAAACCGCGTGTGTGCGGGGATCTTCGAAGAAGCTCGGACCCGCCATCAGCGCGGCATAATATATGTCGGGTGAGGCGATTTCCCCGACGTGGGCGGCTCGGCTGAGGTCCGCAACCTGCCGCAAATCGTCGGCCATGTCGCGGATCGACGTAACTCCGCTGTAAACCAGCCGCTCCAGCAACAGCTCGGCCACCCGGCGATTGGGCGGGGTCGCAAGATGCTGGTGGGTGTCGATGAAGCCTGGCAGAAGAAACTTGCCGGTAAGGTCGACCTGCTCCGCACCGCGCAGCTGCGCTTCGGTCAATTCCCGCTCTGGAAGCACGGCAACGATCATTTCGCCGTCGGTGATGACGGCGGTGTCGACTTGGGCCTGCGGGTCCCGGCCATCGATCAAGGTTGCATGCCGATAGACCGTGCGGCTTCCCTTTTCCGGCGGCTTGTATGGACCCGCCGCGAGGATCAGGAACGAAAGGGACAGCAACCCTAGTCGGGACAAGAAGGTCGACCGCTTTGCCATTGCTTCCCCGCCAATCCCGCTAGTCCAGGAAGCCACAATGCCCGTCCCGTCAATGCACCGCTAGCGTCCGTTTGAACTCGGAGCCGTCGGCCAGCTGTTGATGCGGCTTATGCGCCTTCGGCCACTTCTTCCAGCTCGCGCTCAGCTGCCTGCCGCGCCCACAGCTCTGCATAGAGCCCGCCCTTTGCCAGCAGCTCGGCATGGGTGCCGCGCTCGGCCACCCGGCCGGCGTCGAGCACGACAATCTGGTCGGCCCCGACCACCGTCGAAAGGCGATGGGCAATGACGATGGTGGTGCGGTTTCTGGCGACATTGTCGAGGGTCGACTGGATCGCTTCCTCGGTCCGGCTGTCGAGCGCAGATGTCGCCTCGTCGAGGATCAGGATCGGCGGGTCTTTCAGCAAGGTGCGGGCGATCGCGACACGCTGCTTCTCGCCGCCGCTGAGCTTCAGCCCGCGCTCGCCGACCATTGATTCATAGCCCTGCGGCAAGGCGGCGATGAAATGGTCGATGGCCGCACCGCGGGCGGCATCTGTGACGTCGTCTTCCGTCGCGCCCTCGCGACCGTAAGCGATGTTGTAACCGATGGTATCGTTGAATAGTACCGTGTCTTGCGGGACGATTCCGATCGCCACGCGCAAACTGTCCTGCTTCACCAGGGCAATGTCCTGCCCATCGATGGTGATCCTGCCTGCGGTCGGATCGTAGAAGCGGTAGAGCAGCCGGGCGAGCGTCGACTTGCCCGCGCCCGATGGCCCCACCACCGCCAGGCTGGTCCCCGCCGGCACGTCGAGCGTTACGCCCTTGAGGATGATCCGCTCGGGCTCGTAACCGAACGCCACTTCCTCGAACCTGACGTGGCCGTCGGTCACCGCCAGCGCGGCCGCGCCTGGGACGTCGACTACCTCCGCTGGCGTATCGGTGAGGTCGAACATCGCCTCCATGTCGATCAGCCCCTGGCGGATCGAGCGATAGACCCAGCCGAGCATGTCCAATGGCCGGAACAGCTGCATCAGCAGTGAATTCACCAGCACCACGTCGCCCGGGGTGAAACGGCCGCGGCTCCATCCCCAGACGGTGAAGCCCATCGCACCGGCCATCATCAAATTGGTGATGAAGCTTTGGCCGATGTTGAGCCAGGCCAGGCTGACCTCATTCCGAACGGCGGCCCGCGTGAATTTCGCAATTGCCTCATCGTAGCGCTTGGCTTCACGCTCCTCGGCGCCGAAATATTTGACTGTCTCATAGTTCAGCAGGCTGTCGACTGCGCGGCCGATCGCGCGGTTGTCGACCTCGTTCATCTCGCGCTGGAGGTGCGTCCGCCAGTCGGTCACCTTCCGCGTAAAGATGATGTAGAGCGCGACAAACGCCATCGTCGCGGCGACCAGGCCGGGGCCGAACTTCAGGAAGAAAATGACGCAGATTGCGGTCAGCTCGATCGCCGTGGGAGCAATGTTGAACAGCAGGAAATAGAGCATCATGTCGATGCTCTTGGTGCCGCGCTCGACGATCTTGGTCAGGCTTCCGGTGCGGCGTTCGAGGTGAAAGCGAAGGCTAAGCGAGTGGACATGACGGAACACCCGCGCCGACAGCCGCCGCGCGGCATTCTGCCCGACCTTTTCGAATAGGGCGTTGCGCAGGTTGTCGGCCAGCACGCCGCCGAAGCGCGCCCCGGCATAGGCCACGACCAGCATCAGTGCCGCAGTCCAGGCCGCGGCCTCGCCGCTCATCGCGTCGACCACCGCCTTGTAGGCAAAGGGCATGGCCAGCGTGATCGCCTTGCCGAGTAGCACCAGCAGCATCGCCGCGACGACGCGCAGCCGAAGCTCCGCATCGTCCCTCGGCCACAGCATCGGCAGGAAACGCCATAGCACCGCAAAGCCGCCCTTGGGCTTTTCTATGTCCTGGGCGGCGGTGCTCATCGCCGTTGAAGTAGGGGCGCGCCGCCCCGTCCGCAACGGATGCGACGAACCGTTTGGAACAACAGGCTTTTCCTCACCGTTAACGGTCGAAGTGCTGACGGAGAGTTGATCATGGGTCCGGGTTTCTATGTCATCGCCATCATGGGGTGCGCCGACGGGTCGGCCGCCTGCACTCCTGTAGCGACGATGCCAACCCGTTACGAAAGCCATTCCGCCTGTGAGGCGGCGAGCAGTGCCGCGCTGCAGGCCAGCGGCGATTTCGACTTTCCAACCTTGCTGGCTCAATGCCGGCCGGCGAAGGCCCCTTCTGCCGAACGTGAGCCGCGCCCGATCCCGGATGGCGCGCTGCGGGGATAGCGCCATGTCCGACACCAGGACCGAGCCGATGATCCATGAGGATGCGCTTCCCGGATCGGAGGCGAAGCTGGAACCCAAGCCCGACTGGGAGCCGCGCTATCCAGGATCCGGCCGGCTCAAGGACAAGGTTGCGATCGTAACCGGTGCCGACAGCGGCATCGGTCGCGCTGTCGCGGCGCTCTATGCCCGCGAGGGAGCGGACGTCGCCATCTTCTACCTTTGCGAGCATGAGGATGCCGAAAGGACCAAGGCAATCGTCGAACGGGAAGGTCGGCGCGCCATTCTCGTTCCTGGCGATCTTGGCGATCCGGACTTCGCGCCGAAGGCGGTGCAGAAAGTTATCGATACATTCGGGCGGCTCGATATCCTGGTCAACAATGCCGGCGAGCAGCATGCCGACAAGGATGTGCGCGACATCAGCGACGACCAGCTGCGGCGCACTTTCCAGACCAACATCTTTGCGATGTTCTACCTCGTGCAGGCGGCACTGCCCCATCTCACGGAGGGTGCTTCCATCATCAACTGCACCTCGGTGGTCAGCTACAAGGGCAGCGAGGATTTGCTCGACTATTCCGC
>DASTVY010000048.1:0-4603 GCA_035758865.1 Sphingomicrobium sp.
GAGCTGCGCGAAGTGAAGGGCGAGGGCGGGGCGGTCAGCGGCGGCGCAATGGACCGCGTCATCGTCCGGAAAAAGATCGACAAGCGGATCCTGATCGGCGCGGGCGCAGGGGCAATCCTGCTGCTGATCCTGCTTTTCTGGATGTTCGCTCCGCGGTCGGGATCGCAAACAGTCAATCCGAACCGCCTGACCATCGCCGAAGCGAAACAGGGCACGTTCGACGATTTTTTACCCCTTAGGGCACGGGTCGCGCCCCTGGTGACGGTCTATCTTGATGCGGTCGAAGGGGGCCGGGTCGAGGAGCTGGCGGTCGAAGATGGGGCGACCGTGACCAAAGGGCAGCTCCTGGCGGTCCTTTCCAATGCCGATTTGCAGCTATCGACTCTCGCTCGCCAGACCGAGGTCGAGCAGCAGCTCAACAATATGCGCAGCCAGGAACTGGCGTTGCAGCAGACCAGGAGCGCCAATCGCCGGGAGTTGAACCAGGTTGCAACCGACCTTTCGAAAGCCCAGCGGCTTTACAATTTGCAGCGGCCCCTGGCGGAAAAGGGGTTCGTCGCCTCCAAGATGTTCAATGACACCAAGGACGATCTGGAGTTCCAGAAGAACCGCCTTGCCATCCTCAAGCGGAGCATTGCTGAAGATGAGGCATTGCAGGCCAGTCAGCTGGGCCAGCTGCGCGCATCGGCCATATCGCTGAATCAAAGCCTGTCGATCGCCCGCAGCAGCCTCAGCCAGCTTCGCCTCCGAGCGCCCGTATCCGGCCAGCTCAGCGGCTTCTCGATCCAGCTCGGGCAATCGCTGCAGCAAGGCGAACGGCTTGGCCAGATCGACAGTGCCGGCCGCAACAAGCTCGAGGCCGATGTGGACGAATTCTATCTCGGGCGCGTCGCGCTGGGCCAGACGGCATCGATCGAGGTCGATGGCAAGACTTACGCACTGAAGGTCGGCAAAATCTATCCGCAAGTCCGCAACGGCCAGTTCCGCATCGACCTGGTCTTCGACGGCCCGGAGCCGCCATCGATGCAGCGCGGCCAGACCATCCAGACCAAGCTGACGCTGGGCGATTCCAGCCGTGCGCTGCTGATCCCCAACGGCGCCTTCTTCAACGATACCGGCGGCAATTGGGTGTTCGTCGTCGACGGCAACGGCGCCGAGCGCCGTCCCGTCCATCTTGGACGCCGCAACAATGATTTCATCGAAGTGCTCGACGGCCTGAAGCCAGGCGAGCGCGTCATCACCTCCACCTACAGCGGGCTGGTCGACAAGGACCAACTCAGCTTCGACAGCGACGAGTAGAAGGAAGCTTACTCATGCTTACCATGACCGGCCTGACCAAGACCTACCGCACCGATTCCGTTGAAACGACTGCTCTCGATGCGATCGATCTCGATATCGCGGACGGCGAGTTCGTCGCGATCATGGGCCCATCGGGCTGCGGCAAGTCGACGCTGCTCAACGTCATGGGGATGCTCGATAGCCCGACCGAAGGATCCTATGTCTTCAACAATCATGAAGTCGCGGGACTTGCCGAGGCGCAGCTTGCCGACACGCGCAAGAGCAACATCGGCTTCATCTTCCAGAGCTTCAACCTGGTCGACGAGTTGACGGTTCGCGAGAATGTGGAGCTGGCGCTGCTCTATCACAATATTCCCGGGGCGGAGCGCAAGTCGCGGGTCGACCGGGTGCTCGACAAGGTCGGCATCGCCCACCGGGCCAAACACCGTCCGACCCAGCTGTCGGGCGGCCAGCAGCAGCGCGTTGCAGTCGCCCGAGCCCTCGTCGGCGAGCCCAAGCTGATCCTCGCCGATGAGCCCACCGGCAACCTCGACACCGCGCATGGCGAGGAGGTGATGCGGATGCTTCGCCAGCTCAACCAGGAAGGATCGACGATCGTCATGGTGACCCACTCGCCGGCGCATGCCGACTTCGCTTCGCGCGTCGTCAACATGCTCGACGGGCGGATCCTTCAGGAGCGGCGGCGCGCCGCCTGATCGCCAACCGATAGGCAAAGGACAAAGGCTATGTGGCGGAATTACTGGACGGTCGCGGTTCGGGCCCTTGCCAAGAGCAAGACCTATTCGATCATCAACATCGCGGGCCTCGCGATCGGCATGGCCGCCTGCATCATGATCCTGCTCTACATCCGCTACGAGCAGAGCTACGATTCATGGATTCCGGACGTTGAGAACACCTATCAGTTCCAAACCTATGGGAAGAACCCGGACGACGGCCAGGAATTCAATATCCGGATGGCCTCCTACGTTACCAAGGATCGGCTCAAGAAGGATTTTCCGCAGGTCGTTGCCGCGGCATATCTCCAGGATAATGAGCCGGTTTTCCTAAAGGACGGCCAGGCCTCCGCAACGGAAGACTTCCTGTTCACGGACGACGATTTCCTGAAGGTGGTCAGTCTGCCGCTCATCTCCGGCACTACGCTCACTGCACCCCAGACTGCAGTGATCACCAAGAGCGAAGCCATCAAGCGCTTCGGGACTGATCAGGTTATCGGCCGCACGCTGACCGTAATTTCGCGGGGCGAAAAGCGGGACTTCAAGATCAATGGCCTGCTCAAGGACCTGCCGAAGAATTCGCACATGAAGGTCAACGCCATCATGCGGCTGGATTACGTCACCTTCAACTCCACCGGACCCCAATTCCTGACCTGCTGGGGCTGCCAATCGGGTTGGGTCTATTTGAAGGTCCGCCCGGGAAGCGACGCGAAGGCGATGGAGGCGCAGCTACCGGCATGGGAGAAGCGCAATATCCCTGACGAGCCGATCGGGGACATTATGTACAATCAGGGAGACAACCAGGATTGGCATTTCGTCAATCTTAGGGACGTCCATCTCGGGATTGCCCAGGACGGTGCCCAGCGACCCGGCAACGACCAGCGGAGCATCACGACTTTTGCGATCATTGCGGTGTTGATCCTCGGCATGGCCGTGGTGAACTTCACCAATCTGGCAACGGCGCGCGCCAGCCAGCGTGCCCGCGAGGTTGCACTGAGAAAGGTGCTTGGTGCGACCCGTAAACAGCTGATCGTCCAGTTCGTCAGCGAGTCCGTTCTGATTTCGGGCGCGTCGATGTTACTGGCGCTGACCCTCGTTGAGTTGCTGGTGAAGCCTTTTGCAGCGTTCCTCGACGCCGACATCTCGCTAAGCTACTTCGGCAGCGAGGGAATCCTCCTGCCGGCAATCCTTCTTACGTTGCTGGTCGGCATCGTCAGCGGCTTGTATCCCGCCTTCTTCCTGTCCCGCTTCCAGCCGGCACAGGTACTGAAGGCCAACCGCTCGGCTGCGGAAACGCCGGGCTCCGGCCGGCTTCGCGCCGCGCTGGTCATCCTTCAGTTCGCCGTATCGATCGGCCTGATCATCTGCACGGCGGTAGTTTATGGCCAAACGGTCTATGCGCGCTCCGTCGACCCCGGTTACAAGCGCGATCACATCCTTCAGGTCGACGAGCTCGGCAGAGCCCAGCTCTGGCCGATCGCGGAAACGATCGTCGAGCGCACGAAGCGAATTCCCGGTGTCGTTGCTGCCGGCCTTACGGACATCGGAATCAACACCAACAATAACAATAATAATTTCATCATCCCGCCCGGCAGCAACAAGCAGGTGCTGATCGGCCAATATAATGTCGGCCAGGGATTCATGGATGCAATGGGATTGAAGCTCGTTGCCGGCCGCTGGTTCGACGATGCTCGTCCGGCGGACGATTTCACGGTGCCCTATCCGCCCGAGCCCGAAGTGGAGAAGGCCCTTCACGACCGCGGGATGAACGCGGTGATCAATGAATATGCGGCCAAGAAGCTCGGATTCAAAGCGCCCCAGGACGCGGTCGGTAAGGTCGTCAAGGGCGAGATGGTTGGTGATGAACTCGGCCTGATGAACGTGACGATCATCGGCGTAGTCGGGGACAGCCGGTTCCGTACCGTTCACCTGCCGATCGATCCGATCATGTTCCACAAGGTCCGGGCTGGCCCGGGATGGATGATCGTCCGTTACAACGGCGATCCGAGGACCGTGAAAGCGGCGCTCGAACGGGAGTGGAAACAGATCACCAACGAAGTGCCGTTCAACGCCAAGTTCAGCGACGATGTGATCGCCGAAGCGTACGAAAAAGAGGATGCTCGCGCAGAAATCTTCGCCATGTTCTCCACCCTCGCCGTGATCATCGGCTGCCTCGGCCTGTTCGGTCTGGCCGCGTTCACTGCGGAGCGGCGAACGAAAGAAATCGGCATTCGCAAGGTGCTTGGTGCGCGGACCCGCGACATCGTGCAGCTTTTGGTATGGCAGTTCAGCCGGCCCGTCATCGTCGCCAATCTGATCGCCTGGCCGGTCGCCTGGTGGATGATGCGCGACTGGCTGAACCAGTTCGACGACCGGATCACCTTGGGACCGACGCCGTTCGTCGCTGCCGCGCTAGTTGCACTGACGATCGCCATCGTCACGGTGATGGGCCACGCCTTCAAGGTGGCACGGGCCAACCCGATCCACGCGCTCCGTTACGAGTGACCAGAGTGAAATTCGAATGCCATAAATGAAGGAGTGCGGTCAGCCGGCCGGTCTTATTGAAGCTCTTAAAGGGACACATGCTATGT
>DASTVY010000150.1:0-14640 GCA_035758865.1 Sphingomicrobium sp.
GGCTTTTTTACCACAAGCCTTTAGCGGTGAAGCCTGGATTGTATCGCCTGGGCTGCCTGTGAACGTCATGTCGCCTGATCGTTGGAAACTTGCTGCACTCGCCCTGGCGGGAGTGGTGCCGCTTGGCCATGCGCAAGCGGCGTCGACGACGATCCAGGCCAACGCCAAGGTCGTCAAATCGCTGACGCTGACCAAGAAGCAGGACCTGGATTTCGGGACGATCACCATGTCGGGCGCGACCGGCTCGGCGACTGTCACCATCAGTATCGCGGGCACGCTCAGCTGCCCCAGCGGCGTTACCTGCGCTGGGACGGCGAAGCAGGCGATCATGAATGTTTCCGGATCCAAGAGCGAAACCATCCGGATTACCGTCGATGCGACCAACCTCACAAATACCGTCGACGGCAGCACTTTGACCTATACGCCAATCGCTCCTGCGACGATTACGCTGACCAACTCGGGCTTTCCGGGCAACGATTTCAACATCGGCGGCTCGATCGTAATTCCCTCGACTGCGGACGGCACCTATTCCGGAAACGTTACGGTCACGGCGGAATATCAATAGTTAGCGGCCGCTGGCGCCGGCGTTTGACGGTGCGACGGGAGGGTGGAAGCTGGCGCCCGAAATCGCTACATCGGCCCTATGTACACCACCGAACTCAGCAAGAACGTCAAGCCAATCGAGACGGCCGAAGACCCCGAGCTGGTCGCGGCGTTCGAGGCGCGCGTCGCGGCGGACGAATTCATCGAGCCCAAGGACTGGATGCCGGACGCCTATCGAAAGACGCTTGTCCGGCAGATCAGCCAGCACGCACACAGCGAGATCGTCGGCATGCTTCCCGAGGGCAATTGGATCACGCGGGCACCGTCGCTGCGTCGGAAGGCAATATTGCTTGCCAAGGTACAGGATGAGGGCGGTCACGGGCTTTATCTCTACTGCGCGGCGGAAACGCTCGGCACGAGCCGCGAGGAAATGGTCGAGGCGCTCCATTCGGGAAAGGCCAAATACTCGACCATCTTCAATTATCCGACGCTGACCTGGGCTGACATCGGAGCGATTGGCTGGCTGGTCGACGGCGCGGCGATCATGAACCAGGTTCCGCTTCAGCGTACCAGCTATGGCCCCTATGCGCGGGCGATGGTTCGCGTGTGCAAGGAGGAAAGCTTTCACCAGCGTCAGGGCTATGAAATCATGATAGCGCTGGCGAAAGGAACCGCCGATCAGAAGCGGATGGCGCAGGATGCGCTTAACCGCTGGTGGTGGCCTTCACTGATGATGTTCGGCCCGCCGGACGATAATTCGCCGAATACGGAACGCTCGATGCGGTGGCGGATCAAGCGTGAGACCAACGACGAGCTTCGCCAGAAATTCGTCGACATCACCGTGCCTCAGGCGGAATTCCTCGGCCTCACGGTCCCTGATCCGGAGCTCAAATGGAATGCGGCCAAGGATGGCTATGATTTCGGCGAAGTCGACTGGGAGGAGTTCTATGCAGTGGTTCGCGGTGAGGGGCCGGTCGCCAAGGAGCGGATGAAGGCTCGGCGCGAAGCGTGGGACAACGGCGGCTGGGTGCGCGACGCCGCGGCCGCATATGAAGAGAAGCGGCGGGCGAAACTGGCTGCTTGAATTTGCTCCTCGTCATTGCGAGGAGCGCAGCGACGAAGCAATCCATACGAGGGTGCGAAGCTTTATTGCTTCGCTACGCTCGCAATGACGGAGAGGATTTGTGAGCCAAGGTCACGATTGGCCGCTGTGGGAGGTGTTCGTTCGTGCGAAGGGCGGTCTTAGCCATCGCCACGTTGGCAGCGTTCATGCTCCTGACTCGGAGCTCGCGCTCCGTCACGCGCGCGACACCTACACGAGGCGCCTCGAAGGAGTGAGCCTGTGGGTAGTTCGCTCATCGGAGATCGTCGCTTCGGATCCCGAACAAGCGGGTGAGCTGTTCGAGCCGGCGGAGGACAAAATCTACCGCCACCCGACCTTCTATGACATTCCGGACGAGGTGAAGCACATCTGATGCCGAGCCTTCCCGCAATCGAAAAGGATGTCGAAAAACGAGCCAAGGGCGCCCCCGACCACGGTGCGTTCGACGCTCCGGTGACTGGCGAACATGATCCGGCGCTGATCGACTATTGCCAGCGCCTGGGCGACGACGCCCTGATCCTTGGCCAGCGGCTCGGCGAATGGTGCGGCCATGCCCCGGCGCTGGAGGTAGACCTCAGCCTCGCCAATCTGGCGCTCGACCTGATCGGGCAGGCCACCAATTTCCTGAGCATCTCCGGCGACGCCGACAAGCTGGCCTTCCACCGCGACGTTCTCGATTGGAAGAACTGCCTGCTGGTCGAGCAGCCCAACGGCGACTTCGGCCAGACCATCGCCCGCCAGCTGCTCTTCTCGATGTGGCAACACATGCTCTACGGGCGCCTCGCCCAATCAAAGGACGAGCGGATTGCGGCCATTGCCGCCAAGGGCGCGAAGGAGGTCGCTTACCATCGCGAGCTGGCAGCCGACTGGGCGATCCGCCTCGGCGACGGGACTGGTGAAAGCGCGCGGCGCATGGCCGACGGGCTCGATTGGTGCTGGCGGTTCGTGCCCGAGCTGTTCGAGGTCGATGAGGTGCTTGCTGAGCTGATCGAGCGCGGAATCGCCGTCGATCCGCGCCAGTTCGAGGATGAATATCGGTCGGCAATCGCAGCCATATTGTCAGAAGCGAAGCTCGAAGTGCCGGTGGACCAGCGACCCATTCTCGGTGGACGCCGCGGCCATCATAGCGAGCATCTCGGCCATTTGCTGGCGGTGATGCAATTCCTGCCACGTACTTATCCTGACGCGGCCTGGTAGTGGCCGAGCATTTCTACAAGCTTCGCGTCGCTGAGATCGTGCCCGAGACGGACGAAGCCAATTCGATCCGCTTCGAGATCCCGGAGGGTCTGGAGGAACTTTTTCGCTTCAAGGCGGGCCAGCATCTGACCCTTCGCACCGAGCTGGAAGGCGAGGAAATCCGGCGCAACTACTCGCTGTGCGTCGCCCCGGACGAAGACCAGCTGAAAGTCACCGTCAAGCGGATTGCGGGCGGTGTCTTTTCCAACTGGGTCGGCGACTATTTGAAGGCCGGCGACACGCTCGACGTGATGACACCGCACGGGTCCTTTACCGTCGACTTCGATCCGGCGGCCAAGCGCCGCTACGTCGCCTTTGCAGGCGGGTCCGGCATCACGCCGGTGATTTCATTGGTCAGGACTGCGCTTGGCACCGAGCCGAACAGCCGTTTCACGCTGTTCTACGGCAACCGTGATGCCAACTCGATCATCTTCCTGGAGGCGCTGGCGGCCCTCAAGGACCGTTACCTCGGCCGGTTCGAGCTCTACCATTTCCTTAGCGAGGAAGAGGGCGACGTCGATTTGTTCAACGGCATGCTCGACCGCGAAACCTGCGACGAGGCGATCGACCATCTGGTCGACGACGTTGAGGCGGTTGATGCATGGTTCATTTGCGGACCCGGGCCGATGATGGATGCGGCAGAGGCGGCTCTCAGCGACCGGTCAGTCGCTAAGGACAGGATACACATCGAACGCTTCCTTGCCGGCCGTCCTTCGGCGGCACTGGCCGCGCAAATGGCGCAGTTGCAGGAGAAGGCGGCAGGACTGACGCTGAGCGTTACCCTCGACGGCCGAACCCGCAAGGTCGAGTTCACAGAGGCCAACATCCTCGATAGCGCTCGCGAAGCCGGTTTGCCGGCCCCCTTCGCTTGCAAGGCAGGTGTCTGCGCGACCTGCAGAGCGAAGGTGACCAGGGGCAAGGTCGAGATGGCGGCGCGTTACGGCCTGACCGACGAGGAAATCGCGGCCGGCTATGTCCTTACCTGCCAATCGGTGCCCCTCGGCGAGGGTGTCGCGGTCGATTACGATGCCTAGTCCCGCCTCCCTTTCAGGGAGGGAAGTTGTGCGCTAGAGCGGTCAAATGCTGGATCATCCGACCATGACCGGGCAAAACGGGGGTGCCCAATTCTTTGATGCGCTTGGCGATGTTCAGAGCGACTCCCTGCTCGCCCTGATCGCGATGGCCAATGCGGATCCCAGGGCTGACAAGATCGACGTCGGCGTCGGTGTCTATCGTGACGGTATCGGCAACACGCCGATCCTTCGTGCGGTCAAGGCAGCCGAGAAGCTGCTGTGGGAAAGCCAGCAAACCAAGAGCTACATCGGTGGGTTCGGCGACAAGCGCTACACGGAACTGCTTCGTCCGGTCGTGCTCGGGCGTCATGCAGAAGACGATCGCATCGGAGGCCTCCACACACCCGGCGGATGCGGTGCGCTGAGTCTCGGCTTCAAGCTGATTGCAACCGCGCACCCTGACGCAAAGGTGCACATCGGAACGCCAACCTGGCCCAACCATGTGCCGGTGGTCGAAGCGGCCGGCCTGAACATCGCCGAATATCATTATTACGACCGGCTTGAGACGCGCATTCGCTTCGATGAAATGATGGCGACCTTCGGCTCGGCCCGGAAGGGCGACGTGGTGCTGCTTCACGGCTGTTGCCACAACCCGACAGGCGCGGACCTTAGCGAGAGTCAGTGGCGGGATGTCGTCGACGCGGTCGCATCTCGCGGCCTGATCCCGCTGGTCGATATCGCCTATCAGGGGCTCGGCCGCGGCTTCGCCGAAGATGCGGCCGGCCTGCATCTCCTGCTCGACGCCTGCGACGAAGTGGTCATTGCGCAAAGCTGCGACAAGAATTTCGGCGTCTACCGCGACCGGGTCGGTTCGCTGTTCCTGAAGACGGCCCGGGCAGATGGCACCAAGCGGGCCATGGATCACGTCGTCCAGATCGCGCGTGAAATGTGGTCGATGCCGCCCGACCATGGGGCAGCCGCGGTCCGAATCGTCCTCGATACGCCCGAATTGCGCGCAGACTGGGATGCCGAAGTCGGCGAGATGCGCGCCAGGATCAACCGCATCCGGGGGCAAATCGCAGCAGCCGATTCACGCCTCGCCTACATCGGCGACCAGTTCGGCATGTTCTCGATGCTGCCGCTGACGGTTGAGCAAGTTCGAAAACTGCGCGAAGATCACGCAATCTACATGGCTGACAGCGGTCGCTTCAACGTCATCGGCATGGCCGATCACGCCGTCGACCGTTTCATCGCCGCTGTCATTGAGGCGATGAATGGCTAAATCCATGACTGCCGAACCGGAGTCTGACTTTAAGGCGAAGACGGGGATCGATTGGGCCGAAGTTGCACGTCTGGTGCTGACCAGCCGGGCAATGGACGAGCTGGAGGAAATCCGCCTCGTCCCCGAAAAGAAGGTCCTCTACCAATTCTCGGCGCGCGGTCACGACATGTCACAGGTCATTCTGGGCATGCATCTCAGGGACGGCGATGCGGCCTGCGGCTATTATCGCTCTCGTCCAATGCTGCTGGCATTGGGCGTGCCGCTCGCCGACGCTCTCGGATCAGGGATGGGGCGCGAAGGCGGTTATTCCGACGGCCGGGATATTGGCGTCGTGTTTAACTATCCGAACCCGGGCGGCGCACACGCGCTTCCAATGTGTGGCGGGGTAGGGGCGCAATACACGCCGGCGGCTGGATGGGCACAGTCCATCGCCTACAAATCCAAAGTCATGGGCGGGCAGGACGATGGATCTATCGCCGTGGTGTTGGGCGGCGACGCAAGCTGCGCCACGGGTGGATTTTGGTCGGCGCTAACAATTGCCACAACACAATCTTTGCCGTTGTTATTTTACATAGAAGACAATGGCTATGGCATCTCCGTAACGTCCGATTACCAGACCCCGGGCCGTGACATCGCCGCCAATCTCGCCAGCTTCAAGAATTTGGCGATCTGGAACGGCGATGGGACATTTCCGGCCGAGGCAGCGCGGATGATCGGCGAGGCAGTCAACCATGTGCGCGAGCGAAAGGGCCCGGCATTGATCCGCCTGACCGTGCCGCGGCTCGAGGGGCACAGCTTCCAGGATACCCAGACCTACAAGTCCGAAGCTGAAGTGAAAGCCGAATGGGCGCGGGACCCGCTGATCAAGCTGAAGAAGTTCGCCGACGATCTCGATTGGGACCTGATCGAGGCTTCAGTCGCGCAAGAAGTTGAGGCCGCCAGGGCCGAAGCGGAGGCTCGCGGCGTATCGACGCCGGATCGGGTCACCGACCACATCTTCTTTGACGGCGTCGCCAGTAGGGTCGGCGGCGGAGCGGGGTTGCCGATGGACGGCACGACCGACGAGCCAAAGCCTGAAGGACAGCGGATCAATATGGTCACGGCCATCCGCCGGGTGCTCGACCAGGAGCTTGAAGGCAATCCGAAGGTGCTCGTGTTCGGAGAGGATGTCGGTCCGAAGGGCGGAGTCCACGCTGTGACTCTCGGCCTCCAGGACAAGTTCGGCGTCGATCGGGTGTTCGACACGTCGCTCAACGAGGAAGGAATTGTCGGCCGCGCGGTCGGCATGGCGCTTGCCGGCCTAATGCCGGTCCCGGAAATCCAGTTCCGGAAATATGCCGAGCCGGCGACCGAGCAGATCAACGATTGCGGGACGATGCGCTGGCGGACCGCCAACCGTTTTTCGGCGCCGATGGTGCTTCGCATTCCCGGCGGCTTCTTCAAATGCGGCGACCCATGGCACAGCCAGACCAACGAGGTGCAGTTCGTCCATAACCCCGGCTGGAAAGTCGCGGTGCCGTCCAATGCTGAGGACGCCGTCGGCCTGCTTCGCGGGTCGCTTCGCGGCAACGATCCGGTGATCTTCTTCGAACATCGCGCCATGCTCGATGACAGCTGGGCCCGCCGTCCCTGGCCGGGCGACCAGTTCGTTCTCCCGTTCGGCAAGGCGAAAAAGACCCGGGAAGGCGATCGCATTACGATCGTCACTTGGGGCGCCATGGTCCCGCGCTGCGAGGCGGCAGCGGACGGCGTCAGCGCTGACATCATCGACCTCCGCACACTGATGCCGTGGGATCGCGACATGGTGCTGAACAGTGTGCGCCGGACAAGGCGCTGCCTGATCGTCCATGAGGATCTGCGCACCGGCGGCTTCGGCGCTGAGATTGCCGCGGTCGTGGCCGACGAGGCCTTTCTCGATCTTGATGCGCCGGTCGCCCGGGTCACCATGCCCGACGTTCCGAGCCCACATCACCCCAAGCTCTTGGAATGGGCGGTCCCGAGCGTCGAGAGAATCCGCGCCGAAATCGACCGGTTGATGGGGTTCTAGGTCATGATCGAGGTCCGCGTTCCCGACGAGCAAGAGGGCACAAAGGCGGTCGTTCGCGCCTGGTTGAAAAAAATTGGTGAGGCAGTCAGCGAAAACGACCCGCTGGTGGAACTGGAGACCGACAAGGTCACTCAGGAAGTACCGTCGCCTGCATCGGGCATATTGGCGGAAATTCTCCTGAATACCGATGATGAGGCGGAGCCTGGTGCCCTGCTGGCCCGCATTGAAGCCGGCGTCTATGAGCCGATGGCGCTTGCGGACAGCCAAGCAGAAACGAAACCGGCGCCCGAAAAGGTGGCTCCCGCTACTGTTGAAGGGACCGGCGAGCTAGAAACCCGGCTTTCCCCGTCCGTTCGACGCGCGCTTCTGCAGCATAATATCGATCCGTCGAGGATCCAGGGAACGGGCCGCGACGGCCGCATTACAAGGGACGACGTCGATCGCGCCGTCGCCACCGCCACGACCGTAGGTGTCGGCAAGGCGTCCACAGCCCAGCCGCGCCACTTCGCTGGCGGCGATATTCCGCACGATCGCATGCGGTTGAAGATCGCCGAGAACATGGTCCGTGCCGTGAGTGAAGCACCGCATGTAACCGCGCTGTTCGAAGCGGATTTCTCCGCGATTGCCGCGCACAGGTCGGCATTGGCGGCGCGCGGCATGAAGCTCAGCTACACCGCCTATCTGATCAAGGCTGCAGCAGAAGCGATGGCCATCGCTCCGGCCATCAACGGTCGATGGGAAGAGGACCGCATCGCTGTTTCACCGACCATCAACATCGGGGTCGGGACTGCGCTTGGCGACAAAGGGTTGGTGGTTCCGGTCGTAAAGGACGCCGGAGCGCTGAGCCTCGAGGAGATCGGGCGCAAGCTCGATGACCTGACTTCCAGGGCGCGGTCGGGAAATCTCGCCGCGGCCGACGTTGCTGGCGGCAGCTTCACCATCTCAAATCATGGAGTATCGGGGAGCCTGCTCGCGTCGCCGATCATCCTGCACGCCGGTCAGGCGGCTATCCTCGGTGTCGGCAAGCTTGAAAAGCGGGTCGTGGTTCGCGAAGTGAATGGCCAGGACGCGATCCTCATCCGTCCGATGGCCTATGTCACGCTGACCATCGACCATCGCGTGGTCGACGGGCACCAAACCAACGCCTGGCTCACGAGATTCGTTGACATAATCGAGACTTGGCCGCCTGCTTAAGCGGCCAATTCCTGTTTCAGCGCATGGATTAGCGCATCAACATCCTCCGACCGATTGTAGCAGTGCAGCGACGCGCGCAGCCCGATGAAGCCGGATAGCTCGGCCACGCGAAGGTAAACTTTGTGCCGAAGCAGCAGGTTTCGGCGAATGGCATGATGGTCGACACTATCCGGAAGGGTGAAGCTTAAATTGGCCGACGTGGTCGGGCCTTCACGCGGCGCCGGGACCGATATTCCCGGCAATTCGACGAGTGCGTCGTAAAGTTTATAACGGAGTGCCAAATTGTGCGCTTCGATCTTAGCGGGGCCGAGCGCCACGACATAGTCGATTGCTGCGCCGAGCCCATGCATCCCGGCAATATTGCCGATCCCGGTTGAATCCGAATTTGCCCTGCGCCCGGCCTGTAGCGGCAGCGCATCGAGTCGATCCGCAAGGTCCGGATCCAGATAAAGAATGCCGGTACCCTTTGGCCCCATCAGCCACTTGTGGCCGCTGGCCGAATAAGCGTGGCATCCCATAGCCCTAACGTCGACTGGCAAAGCTCCGGCCGACTGCGCGCCATCGACAATTGCGAGGCAGCCGCGATTGCGGGCCAGCGAGCAAAGCTCTGCGGCGGGGAGTTTGACGCCGGTGGTGAACAATATTTGCGAGAAAGACAGGACCCGCGTTTGCGGCCGGATGGCCATAGCAAACTGATCGACGATCACCCCAGGATCGGTCTCCGCCGGAGAGATCGCCAGCGTGTCGATCTGAACTCGATATCGGCGGGCGACCCATTCCCATCCGAACCGGCCGGCGGGGTGTTCATGGTCAGTCGTAAGAATGCGATCGCCAGGCTGGAAGCTTAAGCCCTGGGCGATCAAAAACATGCCGGTCGTCGCGCTGTTGGTCAGGATAATGTCGTCGGGTTCGCAACTCACCAGTCCGGCAGCCTTCGCACGAACTCGGTCGAGCCGGCCGATGCCGGGACCATAGGTTTCTCCCACCGGATCGCTTTCGACCCTCGTCATTGCCTCGACAGTCGCGTCGAACACCGGACGAGGCATGGCGCCGACGCCGCCGGTCTGCAGGTGGACATATCCGGCGGGAAGCAGCAGGTCGTGGTCGGGGATCAGCCTGCCAGTCATGCGCCCTCGCCTGCAAGGGTAGGGAAGGTGGCGCACCCAAGAGGATTCGAACCTCTGGCCTTTGCCTTCGGAGGGCAACGCTCTATCCAGCTGAGCTATGGGTGCGTTCGGGTCCGTCTAGCGAGGGGCCGCGATTCAGGCAACCGGTCGCGAACGCCTTCGCAGCCGCAAAATCCACATGTTGTTGCAGTGCGAAAGAGCGAGGTTTAGGTTACGGACTGATTTTGGGGAGCGAGTGCATGGCCAAGGGCGCCGACAAGGTTACGATCAAGAAGTACGCCAACCGGCGCCTCTACGACACGGAGAGCAGCAGTTACATCACGCTCGATCGCCTGGCGGCGATGATCCGGGAAGGTCGCGATTTCGAGGTTGTCGATGCGAAGACCGGTGAAGATATCACCCATCAGGTGCTGACCCAGATTATCGTCGATGAAGAAGCGCGCGGTTCGACGTTGCTGCCCGTCAATTTCTTGCGGCAGCTGATCGGGCTTTATGGCGGCCAAATGCAGTCGGCGGTGCCGCAATATCTGGAAGCGGCCATGGATGCGTTCCAGAAGAACCAGCAAGCGATGGCGGGAGCGTTCGGGCAAAACATGTTTGCCGATTTGGCCAAGCGCAACATGGCCATGTTCGAGGAAGCTGCGCAGGCATTGGCGGGAAAGCAACCGAAATCTGCTCAACCCGGCGACGGATCGATGGATGAAATCGCCAAGCTGAAGGCGGAACTGGCAGCACTCCAAGCGAAGGTCGATAAGCTCAGCAAATGATTCGATTTACTGTTGCTTTGATGGTCGCTGCGACTCCGGCGGCGGCCCAGGTCGCTCCTTTATCCTTTGAATCCGGTAAATCACTGGCCCTGGCCACCGGCCAATGGACCTATGTTGCGGCTGCTTCCGGATCTGAGGCTCGCTACGGCACCCACATTGCAATCCGCTGCGATCGAGCCACCCGGACGGTGACGATTTACCGTTCCAGCTTGGCGAACACTTCCCTCACCATATCGACAAGTGCAGTGACCCGGGCATTGCCCGTTGGCGGTCGACTTCTTGCCAATGACCCGCTTCTGGATGCGATCGCGTTCAGCCGCGGCAGGTTCCTGATTTCGGACGGAAGGGGGCTGGTTCTGGCGGTTCCAAGCTGGCCGGAAGCGGCGCGAAGCATCGAAGATTGTCGAAACTGACCACAATTACAAGTCTTGTTTATCACCTCGAACCACAACATGCTGTGTGGGCAATCAAGCAGCGAAAGGAGGTGATCCGATGTCTCATGGTTCAGCAGAGAGGTCGGTCCAGTTCGCTTGGAAGGTGATGGCCTAACCAGCCAGTCAATGTCCTTCCGGGCTAGAGCGTCCGGTCGCTGACCATGTTGAAGGGAGCTGTCGTGTGGTGCGCCAGCTCCCTTTTACTTGGCCGAATTCTCCACTATTTCGGAACCGTTTCGGGAATGAGCCGCTTTTGGCGGTGAGTACGAAAAAGGAGGCACCGATGGCCAAATCTTCGAGCAGCCGCAGCAAATCCGGCGGAGGGTCCAACAAAGCAACACTCGACAAAATTGCCAAGGCGGCGATGAGCCGTGAAATGTTGGCAGCCGGTTTGACCGCCGCTGCCGCGGCAATTGCGGCCAGTCCCAAGGCGCGCAAGGCCATCCGGGATGCAGGGCTCGATGCGGCCGACAGTGCCAGCCAGGCGGCCACCACGATGATGACCAACGCTTCCAAGCTTGGATCGCTGATTGCGGAAGCGGTTGCTGATGCCGCTCAACGCGTTCTTTCCGGAAAATGGGCCGATGAGGTCAGTGGGACGACAACCGCTTCCTCCAAACCAGTCGCGAAGAAAGCGGCGCCGCGTAAAACCGGCGCCACGCGCAAGGCGCCGACGGCAAAGGCCAAGACAGCTTCCAGGACCAAGTCGGCACGGCCAAGCGCCAAGAAATCGTCGCGGCCAGCGGCCAAGCGTCGTTCGAGCTCCGGCGCGCGCAAGCGGACCTCCGCCAAGCCCAAGGCACCGCCGGCCGGCTAAATCGAGATGAGATTCTCGTTGGGCTCCGGGTATTCGCCCGGGGCCCTTCTTCTATGGAAATGACATGAAGAGCGTGCGATTGCGAAAGGCATGAATCAGGCAAAATTCTCGGTCGTGATCCTGGCAGCGGGACAAGGAACGCGAATGCGGTCCGACACGCATAAAGTGCTTCATCCCATCGCCGGCAGGCCGATGCTGATGCATTTGCTGTCGACCGTTGAGCGAATGGGCGCGGAGCGAAGCGTCGTGGTTGTAGGCAAGGGTCGCGAACAGCTGGAGAAGGCCCTCCACGGCCATGGTGTTGCGACGGCACTGCAAGCAGAGCAGAAAGGCACTGGGCACGCCGTCCAGATGGCCGAAGAGGCGATGGCCGGCTTCGAGGGATCGGTTCTAATCCTCTACGGCGATACGCCGTTCGTCACCGAAGAGACGCTTCGGCGAATGCTCGACCGACTGGCCGCGGAAGACGGCCCCGGCGTCGTGGTGCTGGCGAGCTCGCCGGCCGACGGCAAGACCTATGGCCGAGTCATCCTGGGCGAAGGCGACCGCATCTCCAAGATGGTCGAATATAAGGATGCCAATGAGGCCGAGCGCGCCGTCAAGCTATGCAACTCGGGCATGATGGCGGTCGGATCCGCGGATTTGTTCCGCTGGCTGACCAAGGTCGGAAATGCCAACGCGGCTAGCGAATATTATCTTCCCGACATCGTCATGATTGCGAAGGACGAAGGGCGCGCGCCGGTCGCGATCGAGGGCGAGCCGTTCGAAACGGCAGGCGTCAATAGCCGCGCGGAGCTTGCGCATCTCGAGCTGGATTGGCAGCGCCGCCGCCGCGAGGAAGCGCTGGAGCAGGGGGCCACTCTGATCGACCCTGAAAGCGTCTGGTTTTCGGCGGATACAAAGTTGGGCCGCGACTGCACGATCGAACCGCATGTCGTCTTCGGACCCGGCGTGCAGATCGCGGATGGAGCTACGATCCGCGCCTTTTCGCACATCGAAGGTGCGATCATTGCAACCGCATGCGAAGTAGGACCGTTCGCTCGGCTACGTCCGGGCGCAGTGCTTGGCGAAGGCGCCAAGGTCGGCAATTTCGTCGAGGTTAAGAAGTCGAATCTTGGCAAGGGCGCCAAGGCCAACCACCTTTCCTACATCGGCGACGCGAACGTCGGCGACAGAGCCAACATCGGGGCCGGCACCATCACCTGCAATTATGACGGATTCGGCAAGTATCAGACCGAGATTGGGCCGGAGGCGTTCATCGGTTCCAACAGCGCGCTGGTAGCACCGGTCAGCATTGGCGCCGGCGCCATTATCGGTGCCGGCAGCGTAGTGACCAAGAACGTCGCGGCAGATGAACTCGCCATTGCCCGTGGCGAGCAGAAGGGGTTTGCCGGCTGGGCAGCCCGATTCCGCGCGCGCCAGCAGGCGAAAAAGGACAAGAAATAATATGTGCGGAATTGTCGGGATCGTCGGTCGCGAAGCGGTGGCGCAGCGCCTGTTCGACGGGCTGAAGCGCCTTGAATATCGCGGCTATGACTCTGCCGGAATCTGCACGGTGCAGGACGGGGAGTTCGAACGCCGCCGCGCCGAGGGCAAGCTCGACAATCTCGCTCGCGAATTGGCCTCGGCCGAGCTCCACGGTGATACCGGCATTGCGCATACCCGCTGGGCGACCCATGGCGCGCCGACCGTCGACAACGCGCATCCCCACATCGCCGGGCCGGTGGCCCTGGTCCACAACGGCATCATCGAAAACTTCAAGCCGCTTCGCGACGAGTTGATCGCCGATGGCCGCAAGTTCCTGAGCGAAACCGACAGCGAGGTGGTCGCGCACCTGGTCGCGCGCGAGGTCGAAAGCGGCAAGTCGCCGACCGAGGCAGTGGCGAGCGTATTGCCGCGACTGCATGGAGCCTTCGCGATCGCCTTCCTGTTCAAGGACTATCCCGACCAGATCATCGGTGCACGCATGGGTGCGCCGCTTACCGTCGGTTATGGCAATGGCGAGAATTACTTGGGATCCGACGCGCTTGCGCTTGCCCCACTCACGCAAAAAATTGCCTATCTCGAGGAGGGCGACTGGGCCGTCGTCGAGCGCGACAAGATCCAGATCTATGACCGCGCCAATCGGCCGGTCACCCGCGAGATCGTCGAATCCGGCGCTACATCTGCACCGATCGAGAAGGGTAACTACCGCCACTACATGCAGAAGGAGATTTTCGAGCAGCCGATCGTCGTTGCCCAAACCCTCCAAAGCTATGTCCGCCCGTTCGAGGGCAAGGTCGCGCTTCCGGACTTCGACTTCGATCTCAGCACCGTCAATCGCGTCACCATCGTCGCCTGCGGCACCAGCTTTTACGCCGGAATGGTCGCCAAATATTGGTTCGAGCAATTCGCCCGCGTTCCGGTCGACATCGATGTCGCAAGCGAGTTTCGATACCGCCAGCCGGTGCTAGAGCCGGGCGGGCTGGCATTATTCATTTCGCAAAGTGGCGAAACTGCCGACACGCTGGCGGCGCTGCGCCATGCGCGCGAGGAGGGGCAGACGATCGCAGTCGTCGTCAACGTGCCCACCAGCTCCATGGCGCGCGAGGCGGACCTGTTGCTGCCTACCCATGCGGGCCCGGAAATCGGCGTCGCTTCGACCAAGGCATTTACGTGCCAACTCTCGGTACTTGCCGCGCTTGCCGCCAACCTTGCCCGGGCAAAGGGCCGCATGAGCGAAGAGGAAGAGCGGGAGATCGTCGATCATCTGCAGCGCGCGCCGGAAGGACTCAATCATGCGCTCGGCCATGACGATGACATCGCTGCCATGGCTCATTTGGTCGCTCCAGCTCGGGACGTCCTATACCTCGGCCGCGGGCCGGATTATCCGATGGCGCTGGAGGGAGCTCTGAAGCTTAAGGAAATCAGCTACATTCACGCCGAGGGCTATGCCGCCGGCGAGATGAAGCACGGGCCGATCGCGCTGATCGATGACGCGGTGCCGGTCGTTGTCGTGGCGCCAACCGACGGCCTCTTCGAGAAGACGGTGTCCAACTTCGAGCAGGTGAAGGCGCGCGGCGGCAATCTGGTGCTGTT
>DASTVY010000163.1:0-2623 GCA_035758865.1 Sphingomicrobium sp.
GGGTCCATACCGGGCAAGCGCCTCCCTGACTGCGCCGTTGCGGAGCAACAGCCGGTATTGCGGACTGCCGGGCACTTTTGGCGAGCCGACGGTGATGGTGATCGCTCGGCCTTGCTCTGCAACTTCAACCTCATCCCGCGATCCCGGTATGATCAGCAGGTGCCGATGGGACGTTTTGTCGAGGATATGGCGCCGTTTGTGGTTGAGGTAAGTCCGCACGCCACCGCCGACCGCAGACCAGCTTTGGGTAACGTCGGCGAACAGCTTGCCGGCGGAAGGATTCAGGGCGGGATCGTGAAGTGACATCGCCCGACAAACCCATCGGGCCGGATTTGGTGCCATCGGCCAAGGCCGCGCTTATCCCAGGTTAAAATTCCAAAGAAATTGGGCGCCCAACGCTGCCTCCCAGCATCGGACGCCCCGGCTGCGCAAGGCATAGCTTTGCGCCGCTTCGAGCTTGTGTCAGTCGTCCTCGAACTGGTCCTCGAGCGCCTCGATATCGTCCTGCGCCTTCTCGATCGACTGCTCGGCCGCGGCAATGCTCGCTTCGATCTGGCCGTGGTCGATCGAGGCCAGTGCCTGACGGCGAATCTTGTCCACATCGATGTTCTCGATGTTCCTCATGGAAGCGCGGATCGTGGCCTTGATCTGTTCCGGATCCTGGCCCGACCGGCGAATATGGACTGCATTGCGATCCACCTCGCGCATTGCACGGGCAATTTCCTCCCGAGCCTCGGCCAGGTCGCGCTTCAGCTCCTGCTGGTCGATCTTCACATCTTCCATGGCTTCACGGATGTCGCGCTGGGTTTCCTCGCGGTCGATCCTCGTCCGAGCCAATTCCGCCTTGGCGTGCGCGATCGAACGCCGGACCTCCGCCTTCTCGGCGGGAGTCAGATCTTTCCAGCGTTTTTGCTGGCCATTGATGTGAATCATGCTGTCGCGATCGAAATGAACCGCCTTCACCGCAGCGGGTGGCGCTACCGGAGCGACCGGAGCAGCCGGCGCCAACGGAGCGACCGGAGCCGGTACGGCGAGCGGCGCGGGCGCCGGCGCTGGCTGGACAGCCGCAACGACCGGCACCGCGGGACTCTTCGGGCTTTGGGGCGCGGGCAGATCGACATAATTGACCGCCCGCGTCGCGGTCAGCGGCAGGACGACGGCAACCGTCGCCAGAACCATCAGCCGGCCGCTTAAACGACGGCTGGCGGTGGGGTTGGTAAGCATGGACTTCAGCCTCCTGTGAAGGGTGTTGCGTCGATCGAGCGCGCTGGCGAACAGCAACGCCCTTCCCGAAGCGGCCTTGGCGATCGCTCGACCATAGTCGGCGCGATCGTCGGCCTTGGCCTTGTCCAGCACCCGGGCATCGCACGCCGCTTCCTGATCGAAGCGAAAAGCAGCGTGGGCTATCCAGGCGAGCGGATTGAACCACTGGAGGCAGAGCAGGACAAAGGCAAAGAGGTTGGCAATGAGGTCGCCCGAACGGTGGTGGGCAATCTCATGTTCGAGCGCCAGTCGGCGCTCGTGAGGAGCATAAAGATATTCGAAATTGGCAGGGACGGCGATCACTCGGTCAAATATCCCGAATGCCACGGGTCCCCTCACTTCCGGCGACTGGACAAGCCGAATGGAGCCGATCTTTCCCAGTTGGTCGGCGTTCCCAAGGATAGTCCTGCGTTCGCGTCCGAAGGCCAGCATCCGCGCAAGAAACAGGCCGGCGGCACCGCCCAACCACAGTGTCAGCAAGATTGTCGGCCAGCCGCCGAACTGATCGATCAACGTCGGCTCCGGCGGTGCCATGGTTGCGAGCAGCATCGGCTCGACCGAGGCTTCCGGCACGAAGTAAAAGGGCGATGCCGGGGACGGAGCGGTTCGCTCGACCGTCTGGGTGATGGTCGGCATCAATAGTCGCGCAGCGGGGATGAGCCACAGGCCATACGCGACGCGCGCGCCGAAATGCCGGCGTATCGGTTCGCGGATCAAAAGCACCAGGACGATCAGTCCGGTAGATGCAAGCAATGTTCCAAGCAGCCAGTCCGTCACGACTTCAGCTCCTTCAACAGGGCCTCGATCTCGGCAATATCTACTTCGTCCAGGCCATCTTCCTCGGCAAGTCGCGCGACCAGTGGCGATAGACGACCTCCGAACAACCGTTCGACGAACCGCCGGGATTCATGTCCGACATAGTCTTCGCGCTTGATCGCGGGAGAATAAAGGAAGCGTCGGCCGTCCTCGCGGTGCTTCAGCGCGCCCTTGGCCGCAAGCCGGGACAGCATCGTCTTTACGGTGGCCAGCGTCCAGCCGCGATCGGCATCGATTCGCTCGGCGACTTCAGCGGCGGTCAGCGGCTGGCCCGCTGCCCATAATGCTTCCATTACTTCCAGCTCGGCGTCGCTGATCCGTACGTCCATCGGGCCGTCCTTTCGATTACATCTGTAGGCGATCCGACTACAGTTGTAAACACTGAATTTCGATCGGGCCCAAAATATCTCAAAAGCGTCGGATTTTTTTACGCGCCACGATTCTGGCACGTGCCGGATTAAAGATTTATCCGCCGTTTTCTGCTTTTTTTATGAATTGGCACGGCGGTTGCACAATATATGGCGTCCACTTGGTTCCACGCCAA
>DASTVY010000188.1:0-8421 GCA_035758865.1 Sphingomicrobium sp.
GCGAAGGACGTCGCCGGTGCCGGGTCGGTCAAGTCGTCGGCCGGCACATAGATGGCCTGCACCGAGGTGATCGAGCCCTTGTTGGTTGAGGTGATGCGTTCCTGCAGCGTGCCCATGTCGGTGGCCAGGGTCGGTTGGTAGCCCACCGCCGAAGGGATACGGCCGAGCAGCGCCGACACTTCCGAGCCCGCCTGGGTGAAGCGGAAGATATTGTCGATGAAGAACAGCACGTCCTGGCCTTCGACATCGCGGAAATATTCGGCCTGCGTCAGGCCCGACAGGGCGACGCGGGCGCGTGCACCCGGGGGCTCATTCATCTGGCCGAACACCAGGGCCACCTTCGAGCCCTCGGAGATGGCATGGCCGTCCTTGTCCTTGGCGATGACGCCCGCTTCCAGGAACTCATGGTAGAGGTCGTTGCCCTCGCGGGTGCGCTCGCCGACCCCGGCGAACACGGACGTGCCGCCGTGGCCCTTGGCGATGTTGTTGATCAGCTCCTGGATCAGAACGGTCTTGCCGACGCCGGCGCCGCCGAACAGGCCGATCTTGCCGCCCTTGGCGTAGGGGGCGAGCAGGTCGATGACCTTGATGCCGGTGACGAGGATGCTGGCTTCGGTAGACTGGTCAACGAAAGCAGGAGCCTCAGCGTGGATCGGGGCGAAGGCGTCGCTACCGATCGGGCCGCGCTCATCGATCGGCTCGCCGATCACGTTCATGATGCGGCCAAGCGTCTTGGGGCCGACCGGCACCTGGATCTGCGAACCGGTGGCGGTGACCTGCTGGCCACGGGTGAGACCGTCGGTCGAATCCATTGCGATGGTGCGGACGATGTTCTCGCCGAGGTGCTGCGCGACCTCGAGCACCAGCCGCTGGCCGTAGTTATCAGTTTCCAGCGCTGCCAGGATCGGGGGCAGTTCGCCTTCGAATGCAACGTCGACGACTGCGCCGATCACCTGGGTGACCTTGCCGACTAGGTTGCCGCCCGCGATCGGCGACTTGGGAGCAGGCGCGCTCTTGGTCGCGGCCTTCTTGGTGCGGGTCTTGGGCTCAGCGGCGGTAGCCATGTTCGGTTTCCTTGCCTTCTCTTGTCCGTTTAGAGCGCTTCGGCGCCTGAAATGATTTCGACGAGTTCGGTGGTAATCGCCGCCTGGCGCTGGCGATTATACTGGATCGAGAGCTTATTGATCATGTCGCCCGCGTTGCGGGTTGCGTTGTCCATAGCCGTCATCTGTGATCCGTAGAAGCCGGCAGCATTCTCCAGCAGCGCATGGTAGAGCTGCACCGAGAAGTTGCGCGGTAACAGCTCCGCGAGGATCGATTCCTCGTCCGGCTCATATTCGACTGCGGCCGGCGCGGCCTTGCTCTTGTCCGCTTCGGCGACCGGCGCGGGGACCACAGGGAAGATCTGCTTGATCTTCGGCTCCTGCACCAGCACCGACTTGAATTCGCTGTAGGCGAGATGGACCACGTCAAACTGCGTGCCGTTGAAGCGGTCAACCAGGTCCTCGGCGATGGCCCGGGCATCGGTGAACGCCGGCGCCTTCATGTGGCTGGTGTCGTACTGGCCGATGATCGCCTTGGGAGCGACGCGCTGGATCGCGGGGCGACCCTTGCGGCCGACAATGTAGAACAGGACGGTCTTACCTTCAGCCACCAGTTCCTGCGCCTTCTTGCGAACGGCGCGAATGATATTCGTGTTGAACGCACCGGCGAGGCCGCGGTCGCTAGTCACGACCACAATCAGGTGGGTATCGTCTTTGCCCGTGCCACGGATCAGGCGCGGCGAGCTGTCACTAACCTGGACCCGGGAGACAAGACGGTTGACGGTTTCCGATAGGCGGCTCGAATAAGGGCGACCCGCCTCCGCACTCGATTGCGCACGGCGCAGCTTCGCCGCGGCGACCATTTTCATCGCCTTGGTGATCTTCTGCGTCGACTTCACCGAGCTGATGCGAAGCTTCAATGACTTGAGGCTGGCCATCGCCTAAGCGTCCCTTTGCGTCTTACGCGAACTGGTTGCCGAAGGTGGTGAGCGCATCCTTCAGCTTGGCGGCGGTGTCGTCGTCCAGCTGCTTGCTGTCGCGGATCGACTTCAGGACGTCGCCATGTTCCGCGCGAAGGAAGCTAAGCATCGCCGCTTCGTAGCGAACGACGTCCTTTACCTCGACCGCATCAAGGAAGCCGCCGGTGCCCGAATAGATCGACGCAACCTGCTCTTCGACCGGCATCGGGCTGTACTGCGGCTGCTTCAACAGCTCGGTCAGGCGAGCACCGCGGGCCAGCAGCTTCTGCGTGGCTGCGTCGAGATCGGAGCCGAACTGGGCGAAGGCGGCCATTTCGCGATACTGGGCAAGCTCCAGCTTGATCGAACCGGCGACCTTCTTCATCGCCTTGGTCTGCGCGGCCGAGCCGACGCGGCTCACCGAAAGGCCGACGTTAATCGCCGGACGGACACCCTGATAGAAAAGGTCGGTTTCAAGGAAGATCTGGCCGTCGGTGATCGAGATGACGTTGGTCGGGATGTAGGCCGAGACGTCGCCTGCCTGGGTCTCGATGATCGGCAATGCGGTCAGCGAACCGTTGCCATTGTCGTCATTCATCTTCGCAGCGCGCTCGAGCAGGCGCGAGTGAAGGTAGAAGACGTCGCCCGGATAGGCTTCGCGGCCCGGCGGACGGCGCAGCAGAAGCGACATTTGGCGATAGGCGACGGCCTGCTTCGAAAGGTCGTCATAGACGATGACGGCGTGCATGCCGTTGTCGCGGAAGAACTCGCCCATGGTCACGCCGGCATAGGGGGCGAGATACTGCATCGGGGCGGGCTCCGAGGCGGTCGCGGCGACGACGATCGAATATTCCATCGCCCCATTTTCTTCGAGCGCGCGGACGATCTGGGCGACGGTTGAGCGCTTCTGACCGATGGCGACGTAGATGCAGTAGAGCTTCTGGCTCTCATCACCCGACTTGTTGATTTCCTTCTGGTTGATGAAGGTATCGATCGCGACGGCGGTCTTGCCGGTCTGGCGGTCGCCGATGATGAGCTCGCGCTGGCCACGGCCCACGGGAACGAGCGCGTCGAGCGCCTTGAGGCCCGTCTGCACCGGCTCATGTACGGACTTCCTGGGGATGATGCCCGGCGCCTTCACCTCGACGCGGCGGCGTTCGGTGGTTTCGATGGGGCCCTTGCCGTCGATGGGGTTGCCCAGCGCGTCCACCACGCGGCCGAGCAGCGCCTTGCCGACGGGGACGTCGACGATCGCGCCGGTGCGCTTCGCGGTCGTGCCTTCCTTGATCGCCGTGTCGGAGCCGAAGATCACGACGCCGACATTGTCGCTTTCAAGGTTGAGGGCCATGCCCTTGGTGCCGTCCTCGAACTCGACCATCTCGCCCGCCTGGACGTTGTCGAGACCGTGAATGCGGGCGATGCCGTCGCCCACCGACAGCACGCTGCCAACTTCTGAAACCTGCGCGTCGGCGTCGAAGTTCGCGATCTGGTCGCGAATGACGCGGGAAATTTCAGCGGCGCGGATATCCATGTTCAGCCTTTCATCGCCTGGGCGAGTGTGTTGAGTTTGGTGCGGATCGAGGCGTCGATCATCTGGCTTCCGTGCCGGACGATTATTCCTCCGAGAATTTCAGGATCGACCTTGGCATCGACCGCGACGTCGCGGCCAATCCGAGCCTTAAGATTGGCCTTGAGCGCGGCCATCTGGCCATCGTCGAGCGGGCGGGCCGACGTCACTTCTGCCGTTGCCTCGCCGCGATGTTGAGCTGCAAGCTGGCGGAAGGTCTTGATGACCGCCTTCAGCTCACGAAGCCGGCCGTTGTCGGCCAGCACCCCAAGGAACTTCGCGGTGATCGGGTCGACGCCCAGCGTCGGTGTCAGTGCGCGCATGGCCCGGCCGGCATCGGTGCGGTCGATCAGCGGGCTGGTGGCAAGAGTCCGAAGATCGGGCGATTCGGCCATCGATGACTCGATGGTCGCGAGGCTGCGGGTAACCGCATCGATCTGCTTTTCGTCACGGGCGAGGCCAAACAGTGCGGTTGCATAGCGCCCCGCTAAGCTGGCCTGGATGCCGCCGGAATTCTCCACGTGCTCAAAGCTCCAACAGGTGAATCTGTACCATGCGTCGAATGGGGCACAGCAGCCTGGAAAACCGCGCGCCCCTCATGGGTTGGCGCGCCCCTAGCAGGGGGTAGCAGGGGATGCAAGGAGGCTAATCCCCGAGTATTGGCCCTGCAAATTCCCGAGGCAGCGTTTGAACGCAAGCGGCGGGAAGCGATCCCGGTTGGGTGGCCCTAGTTTGGCGATATGACCTATCGCATTTCCGGCCTTGAGCCTTCGCAATTCGCCCATCTCGTCGGCCTTAGCGACGAGGAGCTGCAACGCCACGGTGCGGTCCGCATGACCGCCAACGGCCAGCCGTCTTTCCCGTGCCGCATCCAGCTGGAGGATGCCAAGGCGGGGGAGACACTGCTGCTCGTCAACCATGTCTCACACGAAGGAAACAACCCCTACCGGGCCAGCCACGCTATCTTTGTCAGCGAAAGCGCGCTTGAGGCTGCTTCATATGAACGCGAGATTCCGCCGGCGCTCGATCGGCGCATCCTTTCCCTTCGCGCCTTCGATGGTGAAGGAATGATGGTCGACGCCGCCCTGGCTCAGCCGGGCGAGGCCGACCCGGTCATCCGCCGGATGCTCGCCAATGATGCGGTCGATCATGTCGATGCCCACACCGCCATCCGCGGCTGCTTCATGGCCCGAGCGGACCGGGCCTAGATTTCCCGAGTGAAGAAGCGGGTGAATGGAGTGTCGGCGTAACCGCCGAATGGCGCACAGAGTTCGAAGCCCTGCTTTTCGTAAAGCCGAATGGCGGCTGCGAACTGCTCCGTCGATCCGGTCTCCAGGCTGAGGCGCGACATTTCACCGGCTTTGGCCGCTCTCACGATGTGGTCGAGCATGAACTTTCCGACGCCTCTGCCGAGGGCCTCGTGGGCCGTGCGCATCGATTTGATCTCGCCATGCCCAGGTTCGAGGCGCTTTAGCGCGCCGCAGCCCAAAAGCGCTCCATCCTCGCGCAGGGTGAAGAAGCGGATCGCCCGGTCCTTCAATCCATCGATCGGAAGCACGTGACAGGCCTCGGGCGGCGAGCCGGCGCGCATTTCCGCAAAATGCTGTGCGAGCAGGGCTCGGACGTCGTCATGGTCCAATTCGCCCTCGAAAATCTGCCAGGTCACGACTACCTCGCTTTGAAAGCAAGTCACGGGAAGCGCGGACTAGAGCCGGCACCTATGTTAGGTCCATGCTGATGCGAACAATTGACACGAACGAGTCCTGGGACGCCGCCTGGGCTGCCTTCGACCGCCGCGACCGGAGCTGGGACGGCCGAGTGATCGGCGCGGTCAAGACGACCGGCATTTATTGCAAACCGAGCTGCCCGGCCCGGCGCCCGAAACGGGAGAACGTCGAATTCTTCCTCGACGGCGAGTCCGCGCGTTCCGCGGGCTATCGGCCGTGCCTCCGCTGCAAGCCGGACGAGGTCAGCCGCGATCGCGAGGCGGTGGCCAGGGCGATCCAATTGATCGAGCAAGCCGAGGAGCCGCCGAGGCTCGGCGAGCTGGCCGATGCGGTCGGCTATGCCGAGCATCATTTCCAGCGGATATTTACGCGCGACACAGGAGTGTCGCCGGCAGCCTACGCAAGAGCCGTTCGTGCGCGCAGGGCGGAAGCCCACCTCCAGGAGGACAAGAGTGTGACCGAGGCAATGTACGACGCGGGCTATTCCGCTCCCAGCCGCTTCTATGCCGACGCCAAGGAACGGCTTGGAATGACCCCCTCGGCCTGGCGCGATGGCGGTCGCGGCGAGACGATCCGCTATGTCGTGACGGACAGTCCGCTTGGGCCGCTGCTTGTGGCGGCGACGAACAAGGGGATCTGCCGCCTGACCTTCGAAGAGGATGTGGCTGCACTTCGCAGTCGCTTCCCCAACGCGGACATTCTTCCGGACGATGGGACCATCGCGCCTTGGGTCCAGGGCGCCCTGCAGGCAATCGAGCGGCCCCAGTCGGCGCCGGAGCTTCCGATCGACGTGCATGGGACCGCGTTCCAGGAGGCGGTGTGGCGCGAGCTGCGCAAGATCCCGCTCGGCGAAACCCGAAGCTATGCGGACATTGCCCGGGCGGTTGGCGATCCCAACGCCACGCGTGCGGTGGGAACCGCGAACGGGTCGAATCCGGTTGCCGTGCTCGTGCCCTGCCATAGGGTCATCCGGTCGGACGGAACGCTCGGCGGCTATGCCGGCGGGCTCGAACGGAAGAAGAAGCTGCTGGCCGCTGAAGGCGCGACGATCCCTCAGCCGGATCTGCTCTAGAGGAAGCTGTAAGGGTCTACGTCGACCGCGACGCGGACCTTGCTGCTCCATTCGAGCGCGCCCAGCCAGTCGCGGATCACATCCTGAACGTCGAGCTTGCGAGCTGCGTGGACCAGGATCCGCTGGCGGTGGCGGCCGCGAAGCATCGCGAGGGGAGCGGGGGCCGGTCCGAAAACTGCCATGCCCTCGACGGTTGGAGCGGCATTTCCGATGCGCCGTGCGACCGCCTCCGACTGTGCCTTATCTTCGCTCGAGACGACGATCGCCGCCAGGCGGCCGAATGGGGGCATTGCCGCATCGCGACGGGCTTCGGTCTCGGCGGCATAGAATCCGGGTGCGTCGCCGCTGACCAGGGCTGCAATCACCGGTGCGTCCGGATCATGCGTCTGGACCAAAACGCGCCCCGGCTTGTCCGCGCGACCGGCCCGGCCGGCGACCTGCTGGATTTGCTGGAAACTGCGTTCGGCAGCGCGCAAGTCTCCACCCTGGAGGCCCAAATCGGCATCGACCACGCCGACCAGGGTGAGGTTGGGGAAGTGGTAGCCCTTGGTGACCAGCTGCGTGCCGATGACGATGTCGATCTCGCCCGCTTCCATCGCCCGCACGAACTCGGCGGCCCGAGCCGGCGACCAGATGGTGTCGGAAGTGACGATCATCGTCCGGGCATCGGGAAACAGGTCAGCAACTTCGTCTGCGATGCGTTCGACGCCAGGGCCGCAGGCGACAAGGCTGTCTTCCTCGCCGCACTCCGGGCAATGTTTCGGCGGCGGCATGACATGGCCGCAATGATGGCATGCGAGGCGATGCATCAGCCGGTGCTCCACCATCCAGGCCGTGCAGTTGGGGCATTGGAAGCGGTGGCCGCAGTGACGGCACAGCGTCAGCGGGGCGAAGCCGCGGCGATTCAGGAACAGAAGCGATTGCTGGCCAGCAGCAAGATTGTCCTCAAGCTCCTTCACGAGGCTCGGCGCCAGCCAGCGGCTGCGCGGCGGCGGATCCTGCGTCAGGTCGATTGCGCGGATTTCCGGGAGGTCGGCAAGGCCATGCCGCTCGGTCAGCCGAAGCTCCCGGTAGCGGCCGATCTCAACCATGTTGCGCGTTTCGATCGCCGGAGTGGCCGAGGCGAGGATGACCGGTATTTCCTCGAAGTGGCCCCGCATTACCGCCACGTCTCGGGCATGATACTGGACTCCCTCCTCCTGCTTGAAGCTCGGCTCATGGGCCTCGTCGACGACGATCAGGCCGAGGTTGGCATAGGGCAGGAAAAGCGAGGAGCGAGCGCCGACGATAACCTGCACTTCGCCTTTGGCGATCGCCCGCCACGCCCGGCGCCGTTGCGATGATCTGAGGTCGCTGTGCCAGGTCACCGGCTCGCACCCGAAGCGAGCCGTGAAGCGGGTGAGGAAGGGTTCGGTCAGCGCGATTTCCGGGAGCAGTACCAAGACCTGTTTCCCATGCCGGATCGCCTCGGCAATCGCCTCAAAATAGACTTCCGTTTTGCCCGATCCGGTCACTCCGTCGAGCAGGACTGGATCGAAGCCACGGCCGACAGCAGCGGTGAGACTATTGGCCGCCACCTGCTGTTCCTCGTTCAGTCGGGGTGGCGCGAAATCGGGATTGGGTTCCGGATAGGGTTGGTCGGCGTCGACCTCCACCCGCTCGAGCGCGCCGGCATTTACAAGCCCTCGCATCACGGCATCGCTGACGTCGGCATGGGAAGCCAGCTCGCGCACAGTCCCCTGACGCCCCTCGATTTTTGACAGGGCCTGCTCGCGCTGGGGAGTAAGGCGAGCCGGAACTACCCCGGTCGCGCGATATTCGATCATCTGGCGCGGACCCGCCAACGCCGAAGAGGAAGGTAGGACCATCCTCAGGACCGCAGCCAGCGGCGACAGATAATAGTCCGCGGTCCATTCGGCGAGGCGGCGAAGCGGCTCCGGGATCGTGGGAACGTCGACCAGCCCGGCAAGCGGTCGGAGCCTATTGTCGCCAACTTCCTCAGTCTGGAGCCGGTCGGCTTCCCAGGCAACGCCAATCAACTGCCGAGGTCCGA
>DASTVY010000218.1:0-7801 GCA_035758865.1 Sphingomicrobium sp.
GAAGAAGAAAATAAGCGCGGACTGGCAGCAATCGTTCTGAGCTCGCTGATTGCAGCGGCCTACGCCATTCTTGCCCAGACCCGGATCTTCGCCGCGGACGCAGCTAGGACCTTCAAATTTGGCAGCGGTGCGACGACCGTCTCCACCAGCCTGTCGATGGCGTTGATCGGTGTTGGCCATCTCGTAGGGCTGGGCGTCGGCATTGCCATGCTTGTCGGAATGATCGTCAGCTGGTTCGTTTTGGTGCCTTGGCAAACGGGGCTGGCCGGGGTCGGTTCGGCCGCGGATGTCGAAACGCTGGTCGGCACTGTATTTCGTGAAAAGGTGCGTTTCATCGGCGCGGGCACGATTGGAGTCGCGGCGATCTGGACGCTTCTGAAAATCATCGGGCCGATCATCAAGGGCATCATGAGCGCCATTGCCGCCAATCGCGAACGGCGCGAAGGGCGGGGCGAGGGACTTCCGCTGACCGAGCGCGATCTCCCGATCACCATTGTCGGCGGTACCATCATCGCCTCGATGGTTCCGATCTGGTTGCTCCTCGCAGCCTTTGCTCAATCGGGACCGATCGCGAATGCGGCGGGCAGCACGCTGATCGTCACGATCGTCTACATTTTGTTCGCGGGAATCGTGATCGCCGCGGTCTGCGGATACATGGCCGGCCTGATCGGCGCGTCGAACAGCCCTATCTCTGGCGTCGGCATTCTCGCCGTGCTCGGCATCTCGCTGATCCTCGCAGCTCTGTTTCCTGCGGTGGACGCAACCGCGACTCAGAGCCTGGTTGCCTTCGCGCTGTTCGTGACCGCCATTGTGTTCGGCGTTGCGACGATTTCGAACGACAATCTGCAGGATCTGAAGACGGGCCAACTGGTCGGCGCGACGCCATGGCGTCAGCAGGTAGCGCTGGTGCTGGGCGTCTTGTTCGGGGCGGTGGTAATTCCGCCGATCCTGACCCTGCTCAACGATGCTTTCGGCTTTCAGGGCGCTCCAGGCGCCGGAGAGAATGCGCTTGCGGCGCCTCAGGCCGCGCTGATCTCGGCGATCGCCCAGGGCGTTCTCGGCGGCAATCTCAACTGGAACCTGATTGGGCTCGGCGCGGCGATCGGAGTTGCCGCCTGCGCAATCGACGAGATGCTGCGCGCCACCAAGCGCGGCATGCTGCCGCCGCTCGCCGTGGGTATGGGCATCTACCTGCCGATGGCACTGACGCTTCTGATCCCGGTGGGTGCAGTGATCGGTCACTTCTACGACCGCTGGGCCAGGACTTCCGCCAACCCCGCCTTTGCCGAGCGGCTCGGCGTGTTGATGGCAACTGGCCTGATCGTCGGCGAGTCGCTGTTCGGCGTTGCCTTCGCGGCGATTGTCGGCGCGACCGACAATTCCGCACCGCTTGCCTTGGTCGAGGAATTTGCCTGGGCGGTGCCGCTCGGCCTGATCGCCTTCACCGGGTCGATCCTGTGGCTCTATGCCAGGACCCGCTATGCCGCGGGGAGGCCGCTAGCCGCCTAATATTTCTCGACGCAGGCCAGGGGCGGACCACGGAGCTGCGCCCGCCTCGGCTTTGCGGATCAACTCGACGACCTTGCGATTGACTGGCGCGTCCATGCCCAGCCGTTTGGCCAGCCGGACCAACTCGCCGTTGATGTAATCGACTTCGGTCCTGCGCCCTGCGGCAAGGTCGTCGGCCATCGACGATCTCGCCTTGGCGTCAACCTTCTGCAGCTTCAGGAACAAATTGTTGAACAGCCAGTCGGGCGACCCGATCACGAGCGGCAGCAGACCGGGCTTCACCGGTCCCACCTTGGCCGGCGCAATTCCTGCCTTGGCCAGCAGCGCCAGTCCCTCGCGCATCGATGCTGCCACGACGCGGCGGTAATCGCGCTCACCCAGTTGCTCGATCAATGTCCGGCCGGAGAGCGCGTTGACGGCGTTGTTGAGATTGATCAGCAGCTTTCCCCAGGCCACGCCAAGCATGTCGTTGGACAGTGTCAGCTGCGCCGGTCCCGGACCGATCCGCTCCGAAAGTCCGCGCAGCTCCGGCCTGTCCTCGGCCCAGAGCTCTCCCCCGACTCCCTTGTGGAATCTACCGTGGCCCAGATAGGCGACATTATAGGGGACCATCCCGCGCACGACGGTGAAGTCCGCGCCAAGGACCCCTTCCAGAACGTCGACATTGCTGACGCCGTTCTGAAAGCTGATGACCAGCGCCCCTTTCCGCCCATTTTTCGCGATTTGCCTGGCCGCTTCCTCGGTCGCGCCGCTCTTCACGCAAAGCGCGATGACGTCGGCCTCAGCAAGCGCGCTCGGATCGACCTGAAAATCGACCTCGTCTGGCGGCAAGAGTCTTTCCCAGCCGGCATAGTCGCTGACCGTCAGCCCATGGTCGGCGATGTCCTTTTGAAGCCGGGGACGTCCGATAAACGTCACCGGCAATCCCGCGGCCTGCCAGCATCCACCGACGAAGCAGCCGATCGAGCCGGCGCCGAGGACTGCGACTTTGCTCAGCCGCGGCCCCGGTATGCTGCAACGCCCTGGTCGGGCAGCCACAGTCCACTGGGCGGTTCGCCCGATTGCCAGAAAACGTCGATCGGCATCCCGCCGCGCGGATACCAATAGCCGCCGATGCGCAGCCACTTTGGCTTCATTTCGTCCGTCAACCGCTGGCCGATCCCAACCGTCACATCCTCGTGAAAGCCGCAATGATTGCGGAACGAGCCGAGGAACAGCTTCAGGCTCTTGGATTCGACGATCGTCTCATGCGGCGCATAGTCGATTACCAGGTGGGCGAAGTCGGGCTGGCCGGTGACCGGGCAGAGCGAGGTGAACTCGGGCGCCGCAAAGCGCACCAGGTAGAGTGCTCCGGGCCGCGGATTGGGAACATAGTCGAGCTCTGCCACTTCCGGAGAGGCGGGCAGGGCGCTGGTTTGGCCAAGATGCTTGGGCGTGGTGGGCATGGCGCGCCTCTTACGCGCTGCCTACGCATTCGGGCAACGCCCAGTCGATCGGCCGCTGCCCTTGGCTTTCCAGGAATGCATTGGCCCTGGAAAAATGCCTGCACCCCAGGAAGCCGCTATGCGCCGACAGCGGCGAAGGGTGCGGCGCCTTCAGCACCAGGTGGCGCGACTGATCGACGAAGCTGGCCTTTTTCTGCGCATAGCTGCCCCACAGCATGAACACGACCGGATCCTGCTTCTCGTTCACTAGCCGTATCACGGCGTCGGTAAACCGCTCCCACCCGCGATCTCGATGCGACGCGGCAAGACCCATTTCCACCGTCAGCACGCTGTTCAAGAGCAGCACGCCCTGCTTCGCCCAATGCTCGAGGAAGCCATGAGTCACCGGGCGGATGCCGAGGTCGCTTTCCAGTTCCTTGTAAATATTGACGAGGCTTGGCGGCGGCCGGATTCCGTCCGGTACCGAAAAGCAGAGCCCATGGGCCTGGCCGGGGCCATGATAGGGATCCTGGCCGAGGATCACCACGCGGACCTCGTCAAGCGGCGTCAGATCAAGCGCCCGAAACCAGTTGGACCCGCTTGGGAAGATTCGCTTTCCCGCTTCTCGCTCTGCCAGCAGGAAGCGCTTCAAATGCGCCATATAATCCTGTGCGAACTCATCGCTCAGCGATTCGAGCCAGCTGGGGTGGAGTTTAATCTCGCTGCTCATACAATTACGTCATTGCGAGGAGCACCGCGACGAAGCAATCCAGTAAATCGCTGGATTGCCGCGCCCTTCGGGCTCGCAATGACGGGAGTGGAAGATGGAAACGCTTGTTTCGACCGAGTGGCTGGCGCGCAACCTTGGCGAACCCGACCTGGCGATCGTCGATTCAAGCGCCTTCCTTCCGACCGATGGCCGCGACGGCAAGTCGGAATTCCTCGAGGCCCATATTCCGGGAGCGCGATTCCTCGACATCAACCGGGTTGCGGACCGCACTAACCCGGTTCCTCACATGCTGCCCGCCGCGGAAGACTTTGGCCGGGCGATGACGGAGCTCGGCGTCGGCCGCGGCGACCGAATTATTGTCTATGACAATTCGCCGCTTCGGACCGCCGCCCGCGGCTGGTTCATGTTTCGCCATTTCGGAGCGGAGCAGGTTGCGATCCTCGACGGCGGCTTCCAGAAATGGCGCTCCGAAGATCGGCCGGTGGAAAGCGGCGAGGCCCGGCCGCGGCAGGCGCGCTTCGATGCGCGCTCCAGTGAGGGCGAAGTGGTGACCAAGGGCGAGATCCTCGCGGGAGCCGGTGCTCCAATCCTCGACGCTCGCGGCAAGGGACGGTTTGAAGGCACCGAAGCCGATCCCCGGCCGAATGTCGGCGTCGGTCATATCCCGGGGTCCAAGAATTTGCCTTTCGCTTCGCTCTATCGCGAGGATGGGACCTTGAAATCCGCTGAGGAGCTTTGCGAAGCGTTCGAGCGCGTGAATGTCGATCCTGGAGCAACCTTCATCGCTACATGCGGCTCAGGCGTCACGGCCAATTCGCTGATCTTCGCGGCGCACCGCCTCGGCGGAAAGCATGCGAAACTATATGACGGCAGCTGGAGCGAGTGGGGCGCCGATCCGGCGACTCCGAAGGAGCAAGGGCCCGCCTAGAAACTTGCGGCACGCTTAAAGCGAGAAAAGTTGGTCGATCGAATCGACGCCGTCGCCCAGCTCGCGCTTCAATCGCTCGATGGCTTCGGCATGCGGCTCCTGACCGCTTTCGTGCAGCTTGGCGAGCGCTTCGAGCCCCGCGGCGGCGGCCGACGCCGTTCGCGACGAGCGTGCATCGTAAACGCGCTGCTTTGCTGCGGAGGCCCCCGGCCATGCCGCTGCCAGCTTGGCCTCGGCCATGCTGTCGGACGGCGATTCGCCGGAAAACTGCTCAACGCAGGCAAGCGCCTGGCGGATCGACGACAGGCGCGCAACGGCCTCGGCGTATGGGCCAAGAGCCTCGCTGTCTGTCACTTCCGTCGCCGTCTCGGGCGATTCGGGGATGAAATGAATCATGACCCACCGTTTGCCACGGCCCGGTAAATCTTCGGTAAATCAGCCGAAAATGGTCAGGCGGCCGTGGCTGCCTCAATGTCACGGAGGATCCAGCCGCGCTGCGGGATCGTCTCGATGAACTCCGCGCCGCCAGACGCCGACCGAAGCTTCTTCCTCAGCTTGGAGATGAAGACGTCGATGATCTTTGGCTGCGGCTGGTCGTCGGCACGGCGATAGAGATGCTTCAGCAGCATCTGCCGTGTCACGACATTGTTGCGGGCAAAGGCCAACAGCTCCAGCACGCGATATTCCATCTCGGTGATTCCGATCGGATGGCCGTCGATGCGGATCAGCCGCTGGATCGGGTCGACTGCAAGCCGGCCGCCGCAAAGCGTTTCCGGCAATTCGCTGCCGCTTGCCTTGAGGCTCGCCAGAAGCCGCGAGGCGGCCTCCTCATTCTCCTCCGGGCTCAACGAAACCGGCGAGCCGAGAAGCAGTTGCTGCACTTCGGCCAGCGCCTGATGCGCTTCCTCGACCAGCCGGCTGCCTTCCTCGAACCTGCGGCGCGAGCGGTCGAGCATTGCCTCGATTTCGACGAGGCGGGTGGATAAGTTCTCCGAACTCATGCTCCCCCTTTTCTTTGATTACTGCTGTGGCGTCTGAGCCGACGCGACGTCGCTGTCGGCCGGCTGAGCGGCAATGATTGCCTGCGTTGTCTGGCCCTTGTCGAGGACCGGCGTGGCGGGATCGCCGGCCGTCGAGCGGATGCCCATTGCGGCGCGATCGCGACCGGCGCGCTCCAGTACCGACGTCTCGGTCTGGCTGCGCGGCGCCGGGCCGCCAAACAGTGCCTCGATCGCCTGGGTCTGCGCATCCTGTGCCGACATGCTGACAGTGCCGGCAACGGGCGGGGTCAGCGAATAGTCCGGCGGGATCACCAGCGGTGCGTTACGGGCGACTGCGAATTCGTCGAGCGACTTCTGCTTGGGCCCGAACATACTGCAGCCACCGAGCAGGATCGCCGGAGCGATGAGGAGGATAACCTTACGCATGTTCATTCATTCCTTCAGGCGCCTTCTCACGGACAAAGAAGGCGCGGAGCAGCAAGATGACTACGCCGATGCTAATCGCGGCGTCGGCGACATTAAAGACATAAAAGGGCCTGAACGTGCCAAAATGCAGGTCGAGGAAGTCCACGACGAAGCCATAACGCGTCCGATCGACGATATTACCGAGTGCACCGCCCAATACCATAGCTAGTGCCAGCTGGTCGCCTCGGGCCTCTTCCTTGCGGATCCACCAAGCTACCCCAACAGCGATCGCGGCCGTCACTGCTACCAAAATCCAGCGGTGAGTCTCGTTCTGTGCCTGCGCGATGCCAAGGCTGATCCCGCGATTCTCGACCCAGGTGAAGTCGAAGAAGGGCAATAGCTCGATGTTCTGCACCGCCTCCAGGTTGAGGGGGCCGATGACGAACCATTTGCTGATCTGGTCGACGACGAAGATCAGCAGTGCGAAGCCGTAGGCAAGGGTCCGCTTATCCATTCACGACGTCCTCGCAACGCGCGCACAAATCGCCGTCCTCCTCGACTTCGGGGAGAAGCCGCCAGCAGCGGCCGCATTTGTGATTGCTGGTCTTTGCCACTGACAAGCCATCGCCTCGCTTCACTGACGAGACGATGAACAGCTCGGCGAGCAAAGCAGGATCGGCATCGCTCGCAACGGTAACGGCGGCCTCCAGGCTGGACCCGACAATCTTCTCGCGGCGAAGCGGCTCGATCGCCTCCGTCACGGCTTCGCGGAGTTGGCGAAGCTCCGCCCATTTGGCCTCCAGCGCAGGATCTTCACGCCATTGGGTATCGATCAGCGGCCATTCCAGTAGGTGGACGCTGTCTGCGTCCGGATAGCGCGTGCCCCATACTTCCTCGGTGGTGAACACCAGTACCGGCGCGGCCCAGCGGACCAGCGCATGGAACAAGGTGTCGAGCACTGTTCGATAGGCCCGGCGCTTCGGATCCGAAGGGGCATCGCAGTAGAGGCTGTCCTTGCGGATATCGAAGTAAAAGGCCGACAGGTCCTCGTTGCAGAAGTCGGTCAGCGCGCGCGTATAGTCGTTGAAGTCATAGTCGTTGACGGCCCGCCTCAGTCGTGCGTCGAGCTCCGCTGTCAGCGCGAGCATATAGCGCTCCAGCTCCGGCATTTCCTCGGACCGCAACCGCTCCTCCTCGCTGAACCCGTCGAGCGCGCCAAGCAGGTAGCGGAAGGTGTTTCGCAGCTTGCGATATTGATCGCCGACCCCGGCAAGGATTTCCTTGCCGATGCGGTGGTCCTCGGTGAAGTCGACCGAAAGAGCCCACAGCCGAAGGATGTCCGCGCCATAATCGCGCATCAGGTCCAGCGGGCTGATCGTGTTGCCCAGGCTCTTGGACATTTTCATGCCCTTGGAATCCATGGTGAAGCCATGGGTCAGAACCTGGTTGTAGGGCGCTCGTCCGCGCGTTCCGCAGCTTTCCAGCAGCGATGACTGGAACCAGCCGCGATGCTGGTCGCTGCCTTCAAGATAGAGGTCGGCGGGCCAGCGCTGGTCGGGCCAATGGCCGCTTTCCAGCGTGAAGACATGGGTGCAGCCGCTGTCGAACCAGACGTCGAGGATGTCGGTCACCTGCTCAAAATCGGCGGCGCTGTAATTATTGCCGAGATATTCCTGGGCGCGTCCCTCTTCCCAGGCGTCGACGCCCTCGGCCTTGATCGCGGCGACGATCCGCTCATTGACCTCATGGTCGACCAGCAGCTTGCCGGTCTTCTTCTCGACGAACACCGCGATCGGCACGCCCC
>DASTVY010000260.1:0-5546 GCA_035758865.1 Sphingomicrobium sp.
AGTCGACAAGCAGCCGCCCGACCGGATGCCGTCGGAAATGACGCCGTCTGAAATCAAGGTCTATAACGCCGACATCGACGCGACCCATCCCTATTATATCAAGTGCCGCAAGACCGAGGTGCTTGGATCGTTGGTGAAGAAGCTTCACGTCTGCCGCACCAACGAGCAGTGGAAGAATGCCTCGGCCAAAGGCAACGACAATGCCGCCGAGACACTCGAGGCGATGCGCCGCGCGCCGATCAACGGCAGCAATTGACTTTCCTAGGCGGGTTGAATGACCAACCCGCCGTCCCCTTCGTCCACCTTGACCGTCGAACCGTCCGCGACTCGGCCGGCGAGGATCTCGTCGGCCAGCGGGTCCTGCAGATATTTCTGCACCGCACGCTTTAGCGGCCTCGCTCCGTAGACCGGATCGTAGCCTACCCGGCCGAGCCAGGCTCGCGCGGCATCAGTAAGGTCGAGGGTGATCTTGCGGTCGTCTAGTAGCTTCTGCAGCCGCTCGACCTGGATGTCGACAATCGGACCCATGTGGCTGGCGGACAGGCGATGGAACAGGATGATCTCGTCGAGCCGGTTGAGGAATTCGGGGCGGAAATGGCCGCGTACCACCTCCATCACCTGCGCCTCGACGTTGGTCGGATTCTCATCTTCGCCAAGTGAAGCGAGATATTGCGAACCGAGGTTCGAGGTCAGGATGATGATGGTGTTGGTGAAGTCGACCGTTCGGCCCTGGCCGTCGGTCAGCCGGCCGTCGTCGAGCACCTGGAGCAGGACGTTGAAGACATCGCCATGTGCCTTCTCGACCTCGTCGAACAGCACCACCTGGTATGGCCGCCGACGAACCGCCTCAGTCAGGACCCCGCCTTCCTCATAGCCCACATAACCGGGAGGAGCGCCGATCAGCCGGGCGACGGCATGCTTTTCCATGAATTCCGACATGTCGATGCGAACCATGGCGTGGGGGTCGTCGAACAGAAATTCGGCGAGCGCCTTGGTGAGCTCGGTCTTGCCGACGCCGGTTGGCCCCAGGAACAGGAATGAGCCCAAGGGCCGGTTGGGGTCCTGGAGGCCGGCACGTGCACGGCGGACGGAAGCAGACACGGCCTTGACTGCTTCCTGCTGCCCGATAACCCGGGCGCCGATCGCTTCCTCCATGTGAAGCAGCTTTTCTCGCTCGCCCTCCATCATCCGCTCGACCGGTATCCCGGTCCAGCGGCTGACCACCGCCGCGATATCCTGGTCGGTGACTTCCTCGCGGAGCATGGCGCCCTTCGACGCTTGGGCGGCCTCGTTGAGCTTCTTTTCTAGCTCAGGGATCCGGCCATACTGAAGCTCGCCGGCCTTGGCGAGATCGCCGGTTCGCTGGGCCTGCTCCAACTCAATTCGGGCCGTGTCGAGCTGTTCCTTGATCTTGGCCTCTCCGGCGATCTTTTCCTTCTCTGCCTGCCAGCGGGTGGTGAGTTCGGCTGACTGCTGCTCAAGGTTCGCAAGCTCCTGTTCGAGCGTCTTCAGACGGTCCTTGGAAGCGGTGTCGCTTTCCTTCTTTAGAGCCTCGCGCTCGATCTTCAGCTGGATGATCCGCCGATCGAGATTCTCAATCTCCTCGGGCTTGGATTCGACCTCCATCCGTAGGCGGCTGGATGCTTCGTCCATCAGGTCGATGGCCTTGTCGGGCAGGAAGCGGTCGGTGATGTAGCGGTTGCTCAAGGTGGCCGCAGCGACGAGCGCGGCATCGGTGATCCGGACGCCGTGATGGAGTTCATACTTCTCCTTGAGGCCGCGAAGGATCGAGATGGTGTCCGGCACGGTCGGCTCGCCGATGAATACCGGCTGGAATCGCCGCTCGAGCGCAGCGTCCTTCTCGACATGCTTGCGATATTCGTCGAGCGTCGTCGCGCCGATGCAGTGAAGCTCGCCGCGAGCAAGCGACGGCTTGATCAAGTTAGAGGCGTCCATCGCGCCTTCGCTCTTCCCTGCGCCGACCAGCGTGTGCATCTCGTCGATGAACAGGATGATTTCGCCCGCAGCTTGCTTGACCTCGTCAAGCACGCCCTTGAGGCGCTCTTCGAACTCGCCGCGATATTTGGCGCCGGCAATCAGCGAGCCCATGTCGAGCGACAGGAGTCGGCGGTCCTTGAGCCCGTCTGGAACATCGCCATTGGCGATGCGCAGCGCCAGACCCTCGGCGATGGCGGTCTTGCCGACGCCGGGCTCGCCGATCAGCACCGGATTGTTCTTGGTTCGCCGGGCAAGAACCTGGATTGTGCGGCGGATTTCCTCGTCGCGGCCGATGACCGGGTCGAGCTTTCCTTCCCGCGCCGCCGCGGTGAGGTCGCGCGCATATTTCTTCAATGCGTCATATCGATCCTCGGCGCCCTGGGTGTCGGCGGTGCGACCGCCGCGCAGCTTGTCGATCGCGGCATTGAGGTTCTGCGGAGTCAGGCCAGCCTTGGCCAATGCTCCGCCGACGTCGGTATTTTTGGCGAGCGACATGGCGAGCAGGATCCGCTCGACCGTGACATAGCTATCGTTCGCCTTGGTCGCGATTTCCTGCGCGTGGTCGAGTAGCCGGATCAGGTCGCCATCGACTCCCGGCGCGGAAGTGGCGCCGCTGCCCGTCACCGCGGGCTGCTTTTCGACCAAGGCATCAACTTCGCGCCGCGCGGCAGCGCCGTCGCCGCCCGCGGCGTTGATCAACCCCACCGCCATGCCTTGCTCATCGTCGAGCAGCGCCTTGGCATAATGGGCCGGCGTGATCCGCTGATGATGTTCCCTAACGGCAATGGTCTGGGCCGCCTGCAGGAAGCCGCGCGCGCGGTCGGTCAGTTTCTCAAAATCCATTGATACCCCTCGGTTTTGAGACCATGTGGTGTGTTAGCTTGCCAACACAAGACCTTCGCGCAGCAAGCCCCGGGCTTGCGAGATCGGGTCTCATTGCTGGGGTGCCAACGGGTCGCTGGGCGGCGCTAGTGGATTGGCCGTTGGTGGCACCGGGATTATTGTGTTCGAGGGAGAAGGGTTCGTGGCTGTTGGGGCCGAAGCAGGCGGGGCCAATGGCTCGACCGTAGACGATACGGGCATCGTGTAAGTCGAAGACTGTGCCTCTGCCGATCCAACGGCAGGGGGTGCAATGGAGGTCACGGCAATTGTCGAAACCGGCGACGTCGCGGTCTCAACCTTCACGGGCTGGGCTACGCTCGCGAGGTCCGGCGGACGAATGATTGGCGGGCATTGCGACGCAACCGCCGGATCCATGTTCCACCGACGATACTTGCTGGTGTCGACGTGGAACCGGAGGAAGGCATAGAAGCCAAGCCCGACCTCATAGGCCAGGCCGCGTCGCCCATGAATTCCGCACAAGGTCTGCATCAGCTGCTCGCGGGTCGTGGGGCGAAGTGGGACGAGATCGATTGCCGAATAATGTTTGTGCGCACTCTCGGGAGCGCCACCGGCACAGACGTTGAGTATTGGGTTGCGATAACCTGACACCGGCTCGACCGGCCCTACGGCCGGAATCACATAATCGCGGACGTATCGCAGCGTTTGGACGATGTGCGGCCATTCGCTGGTCGGCGGGATCTCGAACGGCTGGCCTGCGCACCTCTGCCACGCCGTTGCCGTCCGAAACAGCTGCCAGGTCGGTACGATGCCGGAAACCTCATAAGTGCTGAGATATTCGTTGAAGGCCTTGACCTGATTGGCTCGGGTTGGGAGAGCCATGTACCAGGATCGATAGCCGAGCTCGTCCTGTCCGGCGGTGATATATTCCGCGGCCGGGTTCCACTGGGGCAGCTGGGCATGCGCTGGAAATGCGAGCAGCAGCGACAGCAGAATGGCCAGCAAGCGGATCATTTCCCATTGAAACTCCGCAGCGATTGAAAAGCAACGCCGGCCAGCGCATCTTTTCACCATGCAACGGCCAATTGACGTCGACCTGCCGCACAAGCTTGGCCGCGAGGAAGCGCGGCGGAGGATCGCAGGCAATTTCCACAAGCTCAGGGACCATATCCCGGGCGGTGCCAGCCATATCGAAGAGCGGTGGAGCGGCGACCGGCTGAACCTCACCGTGCACGCCATGGGGCAGGCGGTCGAGGCGGTGATCGATGTGGAGGAAACCAAGGTCCACTGCCGGATCCAGTTGCCCGGAATGCTCGCCCTCTTCGCGGCGCCGATTGAGGCGATGCTGAAGGCCAAGGGCAGCGACTTGCTGCTGGAGGACAAGCACAAGCCCTGACGTGTCATGCCAGCGAAGGCTGGCATCCATTTCGACGATCTTCCTACGCCTCATTGACATGGACCCCAGCCTTCGCTGGGGTGATGCCAATCAGCGAGGAGCGTTGAATGCGGCATTTCGCGATTGTGGGTTCGGGACCGGCGGGCTTCTACACCGCCGAGGCGCTCGTGAAGGCCTATGGCGAACAGGCCCGGATCGACATCATCGACCGCTATCCCGTGCCCTATGGACTGATCCGCTTCGGCGTCGCGCCGGATCACCAGTCGCTGAAGGCCGTCTCGAAGCGCTACGATCAGGTTGCCGAGAACGACCAGGTACAGTTCGTCGGCAACGTCGCCGTTGGCAGCGACGTCTCCGTCGACGAGCTCCTTGGCCTTTATGACGCGGTGATCCTGGCGATCGGCGCGCCGCAGGATCGGAAGCTCGGGATCCCCGGCGAAGAATTACCGGGCGTTGTGGGATCCGCCGAGTTCGTCGGCTGGTACAACGGTCATCCAGACTTCGCTGAGCTCGACCCACCTCTCAATGGCACCCACGCAGCCGTGATCGGCAACGGCAATGTGGCGCTGGATTGCGCGCGGATCCTGTCCAAGAACCATCACGAGTTCGAGGGATCGGACATCGTCGGCCATGCGCTGGATGCGCTCGACAATTCTGAGGTCAAAACCGTCACCATCCTTGGCCGGCGCGGGCCTCACCAGATTTCGATGACGCCCAAGGAACTGGGCGAGCTTGGGCAACTGGAGGTCGCAACGCCCGTAGTCGATCCGTCGGACTTCCCGCCAGTCGGGTCCGACGAGGCACTCGAGCCCGGCCATCGCAAGTCGATCACCCTGCTGCGCGACTTCGGTGCCTCCGGACCCGACGGTTCCAAGCCGAAGCGGATCCTGTTCGATTTCTTCGCCAAGCCCGTGCGGATCGAGGGCGAGGGCAAGGCCGAACGACTGATCGTCGAGCGAACGGTGCTCGATGAATCCGGAGCGGCAAAAGGGACAGGGGAAACTTACGAGGTACCCGCAAGCCTCATCGTCACCAGCATCGGTTACCAGACGCCGCGCATTGACGGTGTTCCTTACGACGACAAGGGTGGGAAGTTCGCCAACGACCATGGCAAGATAGCCGATGGGCTCTACGCAGTTGGCTGGGCGCGGCGCGGGCCGACTGGCACCATCGGCACCAACCGCCCCGACGGCTATGAGGTTGCCGATCAGGTCGCGGGCGTGATGGCGCCCGGATCGGACGGCGGCAAAGCGGGTGGTGCGGCGCTTCGCACCCTGCTCAGGCAACGCGGTATCGACCCCACCAGCTTCGA
>DASTVY010000295.1:0-8382 GCA_035758865.1 Sphingomicrobium sp.
GGAAATGAGGGAGCGGCGAGCAATCGCTGCTCCCTTGTCGCGTTGCAGCAAGACCCGTATCTGGCGGGCATGACATCGACCAACGATATTCGCCGCGGCTTCATCGAATATTTCGAGAAGAATGGGCATGCGCGGGTGCAGTCGGCGCCTTTGGTACCGCATAACGACCCGACGCTGATGTTCGTCAACGCTGGCATGGTGCCGTTCAAGAACGTCTTCACCGGCCTGGAAACGCGGCCCTATTCGACCGCGGCCAGCAGCCAGAAATGCGTTCGAGCCGGCGGCAAGCACAACGACCTCGACAATGTCGGTTACACAGCGCGCCACCATACCTTCTTCGAAATGCTGGGGAATTTCTCCTTCGGCGATTATTTCAAGGATCAGGCGATCGAGCATGCCTGGAACCTGCTGACGAAGGAGTGGGGGCTTAGCCCAGACCGGCTGACCGCCACCGTCTATCACACCGACGATGAAGCGTTCGAGCTGTGGAAGAAGGTGGCCGGCCTGCCCGAAAGCCGCATCATCCGGATTCCGACCAAGGACAATTTCTGGTCGATGGGCGACGATGGCCCGTGCGGCCCTTGCTCGGAAATCTTCTTCGATCATGGCGATCATATTCCCGGCGGGCCGCCGGGGAGCCCGGACGAGGACGGCGACCGCTTCGTCGAGATCTGGAACCTTGTGTTCATGCAGTTCGAGCAGGCTGCGGGCGAGATCGTTTCCGAACTTCCCAAGAAGTCGATCGACACCGGCATGGGGCTGGAGCGCGTCGCGGCCGTTCTGCAGGGGACGACCGACAATTATGAAACCGACACCTTCAAGGCGCTGATCGCTGCTTCCACCGCGCTGACCGGCAACAATTCAGCCGGCATGGCCGCGAGCCACCGCATCATCGCCGATCATTTGCGCACTTCGGGCTTCCTGGTCGCCGACGGCGTGCTTCCGGCCAATGAGGGCAGGGGCTATGTCCTCCGCCGCATCATGCGCCGCGCCATGCGCCATGCGCATTTGCTCGGGGCAAGTGAGCCTTTGATGCACCGATTGGTACCCGAGCTGGTGGCGGAAATGGGCAGTGCCTATCCCGAGCTGGTCCGCGCGGAACCGCTGATCGAGGCCACCCTGCTGCAGGAGGAGACGCGCTTTCGCCAAACGCTCGCCAATGGCCTCAAGCTGCTGGACGAAGCGACAGCGGACATGGGCGAGGGCGGCACCTTGCCCGGCGAAACTGCCTTCAAGCTCTATGATACTTTCGGTTTCCCCTACGACCTCACCGAGGATGCGCTGCGGGCACGTGGTCTGACGGTCGATCGCGCAGGCTTCGATGCCGCAATGGCCGAACAGAAGGCCGCGGCCCGCGCCGCCTGGAGGGGCTCAGGCGAAAAAGCGTCCGACGAGCTTTGGTACGACCTTGCGGAAGAGCTGGGTGCAACCGAATTCACGGGATATTCCGGCCATGAGGGCGAGGGCGTCGTGCTCGCCATCCTGCGCGAGGGCGAACGGGTCGAGGAAGGCAATCAGGGCGAAACCGTCACCATCCTCCTGAACCAGACGCCCTTCTATGGGGAAAGTGGAGGACAGGTAGGCGACGCGGGAAAACTGACGTCTCTCAATGGCTTTATCGGGGAAGTTGAGGATACGTCGAAGCCGCTTGGCAAGCTTCACGCGCTTCGTACCAGGGTCGCCAAAGGCCAGGTCAGCGTCGGTAATTCTCTCCACCAGACGGTCGATGTCGAACGCCGCACCCAAATCCGCGCCAACCATAGCGCAACGCACCTGCTGCATGCCGCCCTTCGCGACCGTCTTGGCGGCCATGTGACCCAGAAGGGCAGCCTCGTGGCTCCTGACCGGCTGCGGTTCGACTTTTCGCATCCCAAGGCGCTCACTCCGGATGAGATCGCCGCGATCGAAGCCGATGTGAATGCAGAGATCCGGGCCAACGAGCCGGTTGCGACCCGCCTGATGACCCCGGATGAAGCTGTCGAGGCGGGCGCACTGGCCTTGTTCGGCGAGAAATATGGCGACGAGGTCCGGGTGTTGAGCATGGGGCGTGCCGGAGACGAGCGGCATTATTCGGTCGAATTGTGCGGAGGCACCCACGTTGCGGCCACGGGCGACATCCAATTGCTCAAGATCATCGGCGAGAGTGCAGTCTCATCGGGCGTTCGCCGTATCGAAGCACTCACCGGTGAAGCGGCTCGGCAATGGCTGAATCATCGCGACGAGAAGCTGCGCGAGACCGCTGCCAGCTTGAAAGCCTCGCCCGACGAGGTGCCCGCGCGCGTGGCCGCACTTGTTGAGGAGCGCCGCAAGCTCGAGCGTGAACTGGCTGACGCCAAAAAGGCGCTGGCGATGGGCGGCGGAGCCAAGGCTGAGGCTGCGGGGCCGGAGCAAGTCGGCGGACACGCTTTCCTTGGTCAGGTCGTGGACGGTCTGGATCCAAAGGGGCTGCGCGGTGAAGTCGACGGCATGAAGCAGCGGCTTGGAAGCGGGATAGCCGCACTGGTCGCAGTCAACGAAGGCCGCGCCAGCGTAGCCGTGGGAGTAACCGACGACCTTGCCAAGCAGGTTAGTGCGGTCGAGCTGGTCAAGGCCGCGGTCGCGGCGCTGGGCGGGCAGGGCGGCGGCGGCCGTCCCGACATGGCCCAGGGCGGCGGTCCGGACGGATCGAAGGCGGCGGAAGCGCTGCAAGCCGTCCGCGAAGCGCTGCGGAAGGTCGCGGCCTAACAGCCGTCGCATCTGCGCCTTGGCATTCCGCAAGCACGACCGATTCCGCCGTTTTAAGTCCTCTCCGATGAGCAGTTCTTGGGAGGCACTTGGAACATGAATCCACGCAGACCGAGCATACTCATGCGTGAGCAGGATTGGACGTGGGGTAGCGAGGAATTACAGGATAAGGTCGAATTCGCCATTAATTACGTCCGACTGACGCTGCGCAAGGATTATCCGACACTTAGAACCGACTGGTTTGGCGCAATCGGCATCGATCCGCGCCATCTTGCGGTCTGGATCATGACCGACCTGGACGCCGAGCGTGATGTCATCATAGCTAGCGATAAATTGAACAGTCTTATCCAGGACAGTTTGCGCCAGGTGAACTATCCGGCCGAAGCCATCTCCCACATTTGCGGCACCGTCGAATCCCAGGAAACGGTGGATCGGGATTGGGACGGAAAGTGGCACCATCGCATGAAGTAAAGGCGTTGGGGGCTCGCGGGGCCCGTTAACATCCGCCAGCCCTCCGCCCGCGCTATGCGCCGCCGCCTTCCCGTGCCGGCGAGGAATTGTTTGCCGCATCCCTAAGGCGACGACGCCCCAGGCTCGGCTCCACCTCCAGTTGACCCGCTTCCATGATTTCAGCGCGCAGCTCACTGCGCTTTTCGTGGATTGAGGCGATAACGGGCCCCATCGCGACGCCGATATCGACCAGAACGGCCTCCGACAGCTGGAGCGAGGCTTCCAGGGCTTCCGGCACTGCGTCGGTTACCCCGGCGCGATAGAGAGCGGCCGCATGATCCGAGTCGCGGGCACGGGCGATGACCGGAAGCGCGGGATGCTCGATCCGAATGCGCTTTGCGAGGCGAGCCGTGAGCACCGGATCGTCCATGGTCAGCACCACCGCGACGACTTGGTCCAAATCCAATTTCTCGATAAGTTCTTTTCTTGAGACATCCCCATAAAGCACGGAATATCCGGCCTTTCTTGCTTCGGCGAAGCCGTCGATATCGCTGTCGACCGCGAGGTAGGGCTGCCCATGCTCCGCAAGCATGTCGGCCACCATCCGGCCAACCCGGCCGAAGCCGAAAATAAGCGTTTTGCCGGCGGTTGGGCCGACGGTTTCCTCTTTCAGCTCGGCATGCCGGACGCGGCTCGCCATGAACCGGCCGAAACTGGCCAAAAGCGGAGTCAGCATCAGGCCGAGCGCCGTCGCGGCCGACCAGAAGGCGACAGTTTCGGACGAAAGGATTCCAGCCAGGCCCGCCGCGCCAAGGACGATCAGCGTCGTTTCCGACGGGCTGGCCATCATAATACTGGTTTCGCGGGCCACTGCCGCCGGCGCTCCCGCCAGCTTGAGCAGAACGCCCGTCACGACCGCTTTGATCAGGATAACAGCTGCAAGAGCGCCGAACAGGCTGACCCAGTCGGACAGCAGTGCCCCGAGGTCAATTTTCATCCCGACGGTGATCAGGAACACGCCCAGGGCGAGGCCCTTGAATGGTTCGACGACCATCTCGACCTCATTTCGATATTCGGTCTCGGCAATCACCAGTCCCGCGACCAGCGCGCCGATGATCGGCGAAAGTCCGACCGAAGCCGTCACGGTGGCCGACAGGATGACCACCAGCAACGAGATGGCGAGGAACAGCTCCGGCTTCTTGGACCGCGCTGCCTGGGCGAACAGCGATGGAAGCAGGAAGCGGCCAATCACCAGGATGGCCAATATCACCATTAGGCCCTGGAGGGCGATCAACCCGAGGCCGGCGGCCGCCTTGCCCGCCGCTCCGACCAGGAAGAGCATTGGCACCAGCGCCAGATCCTCGAACAGCAGCATTGCGAGCGCTGCTCGTCCGACCGGGCTTTGCGTGCCTGAGATGGGAAGCACCAGCGCGGTTGACGACATGGCCAGTGCGAGGGAGAGCCACAGGGCGCTCTCCACTGGCCAGCCAAAGAGAATTAGGCCGCCGCCAATCAGCGCCGCTGTGCCGATCAGCTCCGCCGCGCCAATCCCGAAGACCATTCTCCGCATTGAGACCAGGCGGCGGAAGCTAAGCTCCAGACCGATCGAAAAGAGCAGGAAGACGATGCCCAGCTCCGCGAACGGCTCGATTCCCTCGGGGTCGGAGATCGATACCCATTCAAGCCAGGGATATCGGTCAGTCAATGCGCCAAGGCCAAAGGGGCCGGCGACGATACCGACCAGGATGAACCCGATAACCGGATTGACCTTCAAGCGGGTGAAGGCCGGGATAACTATCCCCGCCGCTCCAAGGATGGTCAGTGCGTCGCTTAGCGCCGGAGTTATTTGGAATTCGCCCACCATGCCACCTTGAAGCACGGCGGGCAGCCGAAAAACAACCGCTCATCCTGAGTAGCCGCTGAGCGAAGTCGAAAGCGGCGTATCGAAGGACGGTCCTTCGATACGGGCCTTCGATACGCTTCGCTTACTCAGACCCTACTCAGGATGAGCGGATTAGGGAGAGTTTCCTAGGCCGTTGCGTCAGCCCCCTCCGCGGCCATCGCCGTCTCGAGATTCTCGCGGATCGCCTCGAAGAACTGCTCGGTGGTCATCCAAGCCTGTTCGGGGCCGACCAACAGAGCCAGGTCCTTGGTCATCTTGCCGCTCTCGACCGTCTCGATGCAAACCCGTTCGAGCGTTTCGGCAAAGCGGACGACTTCCGGCGTTTCGTCGAGCTTGCCGCGGAATTTGAGGCCGCCAGTCCAGGCGAAAATCGAGGCGATCGGGTTGGTCGATGTCGCCTTGCCCTGCTGGTGCTGGCGGTAGTGGCGGGTGACCGTGCCATGCGCCGCCTCGGCCTCGACTGTCTTGCCGTCCGGGGTCATCAGGACTGACGTCATGAGGCCGAGCGACCCGAAGCCCTGGGCAACCTGGTCCGACTGGACGTCGCCGTCATAGTTCTTGCAGGCCCAGACGAACTTGCCGCTCCACTTGAGCGCTGAGGCGACCATGTCGTCGATCAGCCGGTGCTGATATTCGATCCCGATCTTCTCGAACTTGGCCTTGAACTCGGCGTCGTAGACTTCCTGGAAGATGTCCTTGAAGCGGCCGTCATAGGCCTTGAGGATCGTGTTCTTGGTGCTGAGGTATACGGGCCAGCCGCGCTGCAAGCCATAGTTGAGGCTGGCGCGCGCGAAATCGCGGATTGAATCGTCAAGGTTGTACATGCCCATCGCGACGCCTGCGGCAGGGAAGTCGAATATTTCGTGCTCGATCTCTTCGCCATTCTCGCCGACCCACTTGATGCTGAGTTTGCCCTTGCCCGGCACCCTGAAGTCGGTCGCCTTATACTGGTCGCCGAAGGCGTGACGGCCAACCACGATCGGGTCGGTCCAGCCCGGGATCAGGCGCGGGACATTCTGGATGACGATCGGTTCGCGGAAGATCGTGCCGCCCAGGATGTTGCGGATCGTGCCGTTGGGTGACTTCCACATCTTCTTGAGGCCGAATTCCTCGACACGGGCTTCGTCCGGAGTGATCGTCGCGCACTTGACGCCAACGCCATGCTTCTTGATCGCCTCGGCCGCCTCGACGGTGATGCGATCCTCGGTCTCGTCGCGCTTCTCAATGCCGAGATCGAAGTACAGAAGATCCACGTCGAGATAGGGCTGGATCAGCCGCTCGCGGATCCATTGCCAGATGATACGGGTCATCTCGTCGCCGTCGAGCTCGACGATCGGGTTCTTCACCTTGATCTTGGCCATGTCATTTTCCTGTTCGGGATTTCTGTTGCGGCGCGCCTTAGGCAGAAGCGGAAACTTAGGCAACTACGGGACATTGCCCCTCGTTCCGCATCCTCCTAAGGACTGGCGCCATGTCCCAGATTGCTAATCCTGACAGTCAGCTGACCGCCGTCAAATGGCGCTTTCCGTCGGTTCATCCCGAAGGCCGCAAATTCACCCTGATCGCCGGCTTCCTGGCACTGATCGGTTTCCAGGGACCGGACATATTCGGTTGGCTGCTGGTCGGCCTGACCATCTGGGTTGCCGCATTCTTCCGCGATCCGGTCCGCACCACGCCCGCCGATCCGAAATTGATTGTCGCGCCGGCGGACGGACTGGTCACCATGATCAAGAAGGTCGCGGCGCCGCCTGAGCTGGCAGGAGAGGGCGGGCTATCGGGCGAATATACCCGCGTCTCCATCTTCATGAGTGTGTTCGACGTTCACATCAATCGCTCGCCGATCGCCGGCACGGTGCGGCGGATCAGCTATGTTCCCGGCAAATTCCTCAATGCCGATCTCGACAAGGCCAGCGAGGACAATGAACGGCAGCATTTCCTGGTGGAGCGCGACGACGGCATTGCGATCGGCTTCACGCAAATTGCAGGGCTGGTCGCACGGCGCATCATGTCGTTCGTCAAGGAAGGCGATCGCGTCGAAGCGGGGGAACGGATCGGCCTGATCCGCTTCGGCAGCCGGGTCGACGTCTTCCTTCCGGCTGGCACCGGGACCCAGGTCTTGCTCGGCCAGCGCACCATAGCGGGCGAAACGATCGTCGGCGAGATCGGCGTCGATCCCCAACGCAACGGCATTAGCCAGTGACTGAAGTCACGACTGCCGAACAGCGCGGCCTGCCGCTGCGCGCCTTCTTTCCCAACGCCATCACGGCGCTCGCCTTATGCTTTGGACTAACGGGAGTTCGTTTCGGGATTAGTGGCGAATGGGCCAAGGCGCTCGCCTGCATCGTCGGGGCGGGGGTGCTCGACGGATTCGACGGCCGGATCGCCCGCTTGTTGAAGGCGCAAAGCAAGTTCGGCGCAGAGCTGGACAGCCTGTCGGACAATATTGCTTTCGGCACGGCGCCGGCGCTGATCGTCTTCCTCTGGTCACTGCAGGAAGCGCCCCGCTTCGGCTGGATCGCGGCACTCGCGCTGGCGGTCTGCTGCGCGCTGCGACTGGCACGGTTCAACGCGCGCATCGATGCCGATTTCCAGCCGCACAAATCGGCGGGATTCAATACGGGCGTGCCGGCGCCGGTCGGTGCAGGCTTGGCGTTCGTTCCAATCTACCTTTGGTTGATCACCGACCTGGAGCTTTTCCGCGACTGGACTCTGGTTCTTCCCTGGACCCTGTTCATCGCATTGATGATGATCTCCAGCGTCCCGACCTACACCTGGGGCTCTATCCGCACTCGCCGGGGCTGGCGCCTGTTCGCGCTCGCCGGGGTTGCGCTGCTGGGGGCTGCACTGCTCAACGCACCGTGGCTGACCTTGCTCGCGATCTCCGCCATCTACCTGGCACTGCTGCCCTTCAGCATCGCAAGCTATGCCAAGGTCAAGCGGCGGCGAGCAGCTCAGGCAGCCGGGACCGTGCCGCTTCCCAATCAGCCTTAGCGAAGCGGATCGTTACCGGACGACCCTCCATCGGTTCGGCTTTCCAGGAGCGGCCTTCAAGGGCCGCCAGGACCTTCGCGCCATCACGCCGGAACACGTCAACGACAAGGGTGAGGATCGCACCGAACAGGGCGAAGCTTAGGGTGACTGCAAACATCAGATGATCCTCCGAAAACCCGGTGATTGGCCATATGTTCTCTAAATGTTCCTATTTCGTCAAGCGGTTTCGTTCCTATAATGTTCCAATTGGGGGGAAGCGCTTGATATATTGGAGCTCTTCCGGTAGGGGCGCCGCCATCCCACAGGCGGAACCA
>DASTVY010000340.1:0-3125 GCA_035758865.1 Sphingomicrobium sp.
CTAACCGGTCCTAATTGCTCTGTTCGCGCTTGTAGAATCCCACCATCATCGTCAGTCCTGTGAAGGGCAGCCGATGGTGTCGGTTTTCTCAGCTAGATGATGCCCAACACTACTTTGGTCGCACGATTTCTAGATACTCAACACGCTGGCCCCATAGCTTGGTGGCCATAGCGTCCGTGACCCACCCGATCCCATCCCGAACTCGGCCGTGAAACCGGACAGCGCCGATGGTACTATTGCTTAAGCAATGGAAGAGTAGGTCGTCGCCAGGCTTTGAAGCCAGCGTGATTTGAGAACCCATTCATAATGTTGAAAACAGCCGCTGTCGGGGGTTCCCTCGCGGCGGCGTTTTTGTTTCTTCCCATCAAAGTACTTCTTTGATGGGGCCCAGTTGGTGACGCGGGGTGGAGCAGCCCGGTAGCTCGTCAGGCTCATAACCTGAAGGTCGCAGGTTCAAATCCTGCCCCCGCAACCAACGTCAAGTCATAAGCGAACGAGTGTGAGCTTAGGATTTGCGTTATCCCGGACTTGATCCGGGACCACGAGCCGCCTTCGGGCGGCTTTTTTGTTGCGCGGGTACTTCTTTTTGGAAGAAGCTATTCCCGTGTCTGCATCCGGGCGGCGAGGGCCATCGAGCGATCGCCTAGAGCGGCAACCTCCCGGGCATCCAGCTCGCTGTCGAAGCACAAACCCAGATACTCGCCGTTTCGCCACCTTATCACCGCAGATCGGCCGAGCGTTCCGCAATCCAATATTACTGCCGTTCCGACCGCAAAACCGGCGGAGCAATTCACCTTAGCGCCGCCGGCCGACACGTCGAGAAGATGGACCGCATGGCGCTCTCCGTTAGCCTGAAGAAACGCCGGTAGCGCCACCGGGACGCGCGGGTAGCAGCGGCGGTCCGCAAAGGGGTCAAAGTCCGGTTGAGAAGGTACGGAGCTCGCCATTGGTGATGGCGTAGCACAGCGGTGCTGCCAGAAAGTAAATGTCGAAGCTCGGCATTGGATGGGATTTGAGCGCTTGTGGCAATGCTTACTCCCTCGTCGCCGGGTGCTCCGCCTTCCATTGCATCGCCCGGCGAACCCGGGCTTCGACCGAGGGATGATCGTAGAAGATAATCTCCTCCAGATTGCCGGGCCGCGGGTAGCGATACTCCGCCGTCTTCACCAATGCGCTGGCCAGGCCGTCGGGCCTGTTCTCCGTCTCCAGCGAATATTGGTCGGCATCTGTCTCGATCGTCCGGGCGAAGCTGTTCAGCAGCGGCGATATTAGGAGCATGAAGGCTGCGCCCATGAACGCCAGTACCGGCAACCCGCGTGGGTCGCCGATGGCGGCATTGCTTCGGAAAAGCCGCGCAAATCGCGGGAACAGCCGGTCGGCAAGCCAGAACAGGACGATTGCAGCAAGCGAATAGAGCAATATCCCGTACCAGGTATGCTTCAGCACATAATGGCCGATCTCATGGCCTGTAACGGCGCGCACTTCGTCAAGCGACGCGCTTTTCAGCGCCACGTCCGAAATCGCCACTCGCGCCGTATTGCCCACGCCGCCGGCGTTGGCGGTGAAATTGTTCGACTGGCGGGAACCGTTGAACATGAAGATCTTGTCCGGAGGAATGCCCGCGCGGCCGGCCATCTCGACAACCGCATCGCGGACCTCGCCCGCAGGGACCGGCTCATATTTGTTGAACAAGGGCTCGATCAAAACCGGCGAAAGCAGGATGATGAAGGCCAGGGCCGCGGCGACCAGTCCGCCGGACCACAGCCACCATCTTTTGCCGGTCCGCCGGATCAGCCAATAGACGCCAGTCACCAAGAGCGCCGATATCAGAGAGGCGATTACGGTGGAGAGCGTAAGCTGGAACAGGAAGTCGCCGACCGGCTGGCTCGTCCGGCCGTAACTCGTTTCGCGGAACCAATTGGCGTAGAAGGTCCAGGGCAGCGTCAGCACCGCAGAGACGAGGAAATAGGTCAGGCCGACCAGGAAGGCGCGAAGCCCGCGCCGCCGCTCGGCGATCCGGCTTTCGATGCGATCGAGCAAGCCCCATTTGACGATGAGCCAAGTGACAATGCCGGCGACAATCAAGCCCCACAGCAGCATCCACTCCTTGCCGACAGTATAGTCGTGCGCTTTTTGCAGCGCGGCGGGCCCAAGACTATCGATATAGCGCGCGGTCGCGGCCTCGACATTCATCGCGATTTCTCCCCCTGCGACGGACTTGAACGGAGCCTAAGGGAACGCGTGGCGACAGCAAGCGCTGTTTGCCAGGTGAGCCTGATCGAACCGATGGAAGCGCTGCTTGCGGAGAAGTTGCCGGACGGCCGCGGCTGGCAGTTTGAGCCCAAGTGGGATGGTTTCCGCTGCATTGCCGTCCGCGAAGGGGAGGCTGTCGAGCTCTGGTCGAAGTCGGGCAAGCCGCTCGGCCGCTACTTTCCCGAAATCGAGGCCATGTTCGGCCGCCTCAAAACAAGACGCTTCGTCATCGACGGCGAATTGCTGATTTCGAGCCAAGGGGCGATCGCATTCGATGCCCTCCAGCTTCGACTCCACCCAGCCGCCAGCCGTGTTTCGAAACTCGCTGCTGAGACACCTGCGATGTTCATGGCGTTCGATTGCCTCGCCTTGGGCAAAGAGATGTTGGCGGCGAAATCCTTGGCGGACCGCCGAGCAGCGCTCGAGCGGCTGTTGGCGAAGGACGGCGAACCAATGCTTCTATTGTCGCCGGCGACCAATGATCGGGGCCGGGCGGTTGACTGGCTGAAGCGAAGCGGCGGAGCGCTCGACGGGGTGATCGCCAAGCGGCTGGATCAGCCCTATCGGCCCGGCGAGCGAGCAATGGTCAAGGTCAAGCAGCGCCGCACGGCCGACTGCGTGATCGGCGGGTTCCGCTACGGGAAAAATGACAGGCTCGTCGCCTCCCTCCTGCTCGGCCTCTATGATGATGCGGGGCTGCTGCACCATGTCGGCTTCACTTCGTCGATTGCCGCCAAGGATCGTCCCGGATGGACGAAGGAGCTTGAGAAGATCGTGAAGGCGCCCGGCTTTACCGGCAATGCGCCCGGCGGTCCCAGCCGCTGGTCGACCGATCGGACGGCCGAATGGCAGCCGCTCCAGCCAAAGCTGGT
>DASTVY010000064.1:0-3096 GCA_035758865.1 Sphingomicrobium sp.
TCCTAATGCTTCTGGTCGGATGCGTTGTCGTGCTCTTAAGCCTGCGCACAATTCTCTTGGCGCTAGCTCCCGGTCCGTGAGGTGCGCTTAGGTCATTAGCGGAAATGGTGTCACGCCCGCGTCATGTCCGCTCTTTCCCTAAAGCAAACATTCGTCAGCGTGAGTGACACGTCCGCTATGTGTCAAAAGCTGATGTGATCGGACATCGCATTATGTGTGCGTTGATCCCAGCAAGGTCGAGACGCCTAGCAGAATTACCAACGCCGCGCCTCCGACTTCCAACGCCATGCCTGCACGATGTCGCCAACTCTCGCTGCGGGCGAGCAGGCGCACCAGCCGCTCTCGCGCGAACGCGGCAATAAGCGCGGTGCCGCCAATTGTCGCGATCATCCCGACTGCCATCGCGGCCGTGACGAAGAGGCCCGAGGCCAGCACCCCCCGCGCAAGGGCGTAGCTCAACACGAACGTCGTCAGCGGACAGGGGATCATTCCTGTTGCGAGGGCAACGGATCGACCCTGTGGGCTAGAGCCATGGCGATGGGTCAGGGAAGCCCAAAGCAAATAAGCTCCTATGAGGACCAGGAGCACGCCGCTCGCTGCCTCGAACTGAGGTGTTCTTCCGCCGTAGGCGAATGCCCTACTGATGACGGCGTACCCCGCCAGGACGAGCGCCACCGCCAGTCCCACATGCGTGAGCGCGAGGATCGCTCCATTGGTGAAGGCCGCCGCCGGGCTTGATGACTTACCGAGATGAAAGGAGATCAGAACGATCTTACCGTGACCTGGCATCAGGGCGTGAACGGCACCGAACAGCATGGCGGTTGCCATTGCGACCCAGATCGTCCGGTGGTCGCCGCCCGCAACCCGGCCGATCCCCTCTCCGATGCCCTGGTAGAGCCAGTGCTGGATGTCGATCAAAGTCTCCACGCGCCATAGTCATTGGCACAGGAGACCGAGATGCTGTATGCGCTCATCAAGGCGCTCATATCCGGCGCAATCATCGCGGCCGCCTCCGAGGTGGCCAAGCGTAGCCCCGCATTCGGAGCGGTCATTCTGTCATTGCCCCTCGTGTCGCTTCTCGCGTTCGTGTGGCTCTGGCGAGATACGGCCGATACGGAAGCCATTGCCAGCCTGTCGCAATCGACGTTCTGGTTTGTGTTACCAACGTTACCAATGTTTCTGGTGCTTCCGGCGCTGCTGCGGAACGACGTTGGTTTCTGGGCCGCACTCGCGGTCTCGTGCCTTCTCACCATGGGTCTCTATTTCCTGGCCGCATGGCTCCTAAAAGTCGGGCATCGCCTTCTGAGGCGTGTGTTAGGAGAACAACTCCGGCCTATTGACAGGAACCAGCTTCGAGGCTGTGATTGAAATATGGGGTATGCGAACACCCCGTGAGGCGACAGCCCAAGATTCGCGTCCATGAACCTACGAGCAAGGACGCGCCATGACGTCGCCAACAGAAATAACCGTCTCTCAACTTTCTCGCCTGGTCGCGACACCGGCGGCCCCTGTCATCATTGATGTTTGCCCCGATGACGACTTCGCTGCCGCCGGCCGAGACAAAGCCTCAAATATTCTAGCGGCGCGGTCTCGGCTCACCATAAGGATTTGCTTCGGCTGCCCGTCTCTCCTCGTTGCACTCTTTGCACAACCCGTCCTCGACTGCCGTCTGTGGGCATTTGCCCGGCCGATGGCCGTGGGCCGCAGATTGACACTCACACTTTCTTTGCTCAGCCATTGTTCGAACTCCAATCAATGTCCTTTGCTGCACGAACGGCAGTGTCTGCGAAGGCCGAACGTGGACCTAGAACGGAAAGAAGAAGGGCCTTTTCCGAACCGGCCCAGCGGGCTGCCGGCGCTGTGGGATCTGTGTGGCGGCATGGTAGCCGGGTGGATCTGGCCCTCTCACCACGATCTTGGTGTTGCTCATGCCGCGCACCGAGACGAGCGCGAACAGCGTGGCGGCGTTGCCGAGCGACAGCCGCACGCAGCCATGCGACGCCGGCGTGCCGAGGCCTGGATGGTCCGAGCCGTGAATGGCGTGGCCGCGCGAACTAAAGAAAATCGAATGCGGCATCCCGGCATTGTCCCACTCGCGCGAATAATGCATCCGCTCCAGGCGAAACGCCGTATAGGAGCCGGCCGGCGTCGAATATTTGCTGGCGCCGGTCGAAACGCGCCAGCGATACAGCACCTGGCCGTCGACCGTGACGGTCATGACCTGGGCCGGTTTGTCGATTTGGATATGCACTGACGCCGGGGCCGGCGTGCCCGTGGCGCAGACCAAGCCTCCGGCCAGTAATACGGCAGCGAAATACCTGAACGGTCTCATTCCGTGGCGCTATCCCTCAAAGCCCCGTTGCCGCCCTTGTAGATCGGTCGCGGACGAATCTAATTTACCAGACCGATTTGGGTATCCAAAAGGCATCTCGCTCGGCTTTTGAACCCCTGCACAAGGGCGCCCCAGTGGCAAATCTGGATGGGAGAGGCCCTGCGCGCTCTATCGCATCCCGGCTTTTTTGCTAATGTTGCCAGCCTTCGGGGGGAGATTTGCGTCATGGGGTCGTGGAGTTGCGGCATCGTGCTTGCCCGTAGTTTCGTCAAGGCCGCGTCTGTTCTCTCGGCCATTGCCCTCATCGGAGCCGCCCTCGCCGAGGAGGAGAAGAAGCCCTCCCCTTGCACCGAGGACGCGGTCATCGTCTTCGACGCGTCGGGATCGATGTCCGGCAATCAGACCCTCGGCATTCCAAACTCGCGGGCCCGTATCGACGAGGCGCGCGCTGCCCTCGCCCAGGTGGTGCCGAACGCAACCAAGTTCCGCAGGGTCGGGCTCGTGACCTATGGCCCTGGCCCCTACAACCAATGCAACGTCAAGCTCGAGTTCAAGCCGACGACCAATGCGGCGTTCCCCATCATGAGCGCCGTGAATTCACTTGTGCCGGCCGGCCGGACGCCGCTGACCCAGGGGATCGAAACCGCGGCGGAGGCGCTCGACTTCCGCTCCAAGCCCGGGGTCGTGGTGGTAATCCCCGACGGAGCGGAGACCTGCGGCAGGTCTCCTTGTGACCTCGCCAAGCAGCTTCACGCGCAAGGTTA
>DASTVY010000077.1:0-11520 GCA_035758865.1 Sphingomicrobium sp.
GTCGGCCCCAAGCTCGCCCAGCGGATCGTCAACGAGCTTGCCGGCAAGCTCGGCGCTCCCGGACTGGCTGGAACGATCGGTGCAGCTCCGCCTCGCGGTGGAGCGGCCGCGGATGCCCTTTCTGCCCTCGCCAATCTCGGCTTCAAGCCGGCCGAAGCGAGCGCCGCGGTCGCGGCTGCCAACGAAGAGCTTGGGCCTGACGCCAGTCTCGACGCGCTCGTGCGGATGGCGCTCAAAAAAGCAGCGAAATGACCGATCGCACCGCCTCCTGCCGTTGCGGCCAACTCAAGGCGACGGTGTCAGGAGAGCCCGTGCGGGTTTCGGTTTGCCACTGCCTCGATTGCCAGAAGCGGACTGGCAGCGCCTTTTCGGCTCAGGCACGTTGGCCTGAGGACCAGGTCCAGATTGAAGGTACTTCAAAGACCTGGACCCATCACGCCGACAGCGGCAACCGGATCACACACCATTTCTGCCCCGAATGCGGATCGACGGTGCATTATCGGATCGAGGGCAAGTTCGACGGGCTGGTCGCCATTCCGCTGGGCGCCTTCGACGATCCCTATTTCCTCAGGCCGCGCTTTTCCGTCTGGGAAAAGCGCAAGCATGACTGGGTCGAGATTTTAGGCGACGACGTCGAGTATAGCGACTAGCCGCAATCACCCAGCCGCTCATCCTGAGTAGGGACTGAGCGAGCGAAGCGCGTCGAAGGCCCGTATCGAAGGGCTGTCCTTCGATACGCCATTTCGACTTCGCTCAATGGCTACTTAGGATGAGCGGAGATGGGTCGTGTTGGCCCTACCCGCCCCACGCCTCCTTGTAGACGCGCAGGAAATTGCCTCCCATCAGCTTCTCGAGCCGTGACTGGCTCCATCCCCGCTTCGCCAGATCGTCGACGAACCGCCGATAGCGATCGACGCTGTTGTAATCCTCGACCAGCGGATAGACCCCGACCGCCTCTCCAGGCGCGGCGATTCCGGCCTTGATCCGCTGTTCCTGCCAGGTCTTCATCTTGGCCTTGGTCGCTTCGTCGAGGATCGTCGGGAGCACGCCATTGTCGGTGCCGATCCCGACATGGTCCTCCCCCGCGACATTCGCGATATGGTCGACGTGCCGAAGCAGATCCTCGCCCTTGGGATGGTTGTCGGGCGTCAGGAACGGCATGAAATAGACGCCGACCACTCCGCCCTTGTCGGCCACGGCCTTGATCGTTTCGTCGGACGTGTTCCGGACATGGTCGGTAAGGGCCCGCGCGCCGGTATGGCTGATCACCAGCGGGCGCTTCGCATGGGCAGTCGCCTCGGCCATCGTCTTCGCTCCGCCATGACTTAGATCCAGCAACAGCTTTTCCGCCTCGATCCGCTCGATCGTGGCACGGCCGAGCTTCGACAATCCGGCATTCGCCGGCTCCAGCGCGCCGTCTCCAGCAAGGTTGCGATTGTTGTAGGTGAGCTGGACGGTCATCACGCCGTCCTTCTTGAGTTGCGCCAGCCGATCGAGCTCCGGACCCACCATCGATGTGTCCTGTGTGCCGATCAGCCAGGCGAACTTCTTCTCACGCTTCGCTTTTAAGATGTCGGCGGCGGTGCGGACCAGGATCAGCCGGTCAGGATTGGCGTACAGTATATTCAGCTTGGCGCGCATATCGCGTTCATATTCGCCCCAATTGTCAGTGCCGTTTCCGACTGGGAAGACGGTGTCGCGCAGCAGCGTCACGCCCGTCTCCACCATTTCGTTCCAGGCCCGATCGCCAAGTCGCAACTGCTCTTCCGGCGAATAAGGATCGCCCATGCCGCCCAGAGCGTCGATAATGATGGCCTGATTGTACCAGCCCGCATTTGCCCTGATCTTGGCCAATGCCGGAGCGCTTGCCAGTAATGCAGCGCTTCCCGCCAACATCGTCCGCCGGTCGATCTGCATCTCTCGCCTCCCCATTTGCAGTTAGGCTAGCAGGAGATGGCACGAAATCCACTGTCCTACGCCCGAACAAATGTGCAACATGGCGGTCATGGCGGCGCGAGGATTTCGGCGATCGGCGGCAAGCGGCAGCCGCGCACGGCTTAACTTCACGAAAATGGTCGCGCTCTCCATGAAATTAGTGAAGTTAGGCCGATGAGCGCGACTGACCCCGCCCGACTGACGACGCCCGAGCGCACCGCGGAGGACGCGGACGCGGCACTTCGACCGAAGAGCCTCGACGAATTCATCGGTCAGCAGGGCGCTCGCGAAAATCTCCGCGTCTTCGTCAACGCTGCCCGCTCGCGCGGCGAAGCGCTGGACCATGTGCTGTTCTTCGGCCCTCCTGGCCTCGGCAAGACGACGCTTGCTGGAATTCTCGCCCGCGAAATGGGGGTCGGATTCCGCGCCACCTCAGGCCCGGTGATCGCCAAGTCCGGAGACCTTGCTGCCCTGCTCACCAATCTGGAGGACGGCGACGTCCTGTTTATCGATGAGATCCACCGGCTCAATCCGGCGGTCGAGGAAGTGCTCTATCCGGCGATGGAGGACCGGGCGCTCGACCTGATGATTGGCGAAGGACCTTCCGCCCGGTCGGTTCGCATCGACCTTCCGCGATTTACACTGATCGGCGCCACGACCCGGCAGGGGCTACTGACGACTCCGCTGCGCGACCGCTTTGGAATTCCTGTTCGCCTTAACTTCTACACCGTCGAGGAACTGGAGCTGGTTGTCAGTCGCGGAGCCCGCCTGCTGGCCGTCCCGACCACCCCCGAGGGCGAGCATGAAATCGCTCGCCGAAGCCGCGGCACGCCCCGGATTGCCGGCCGCCTGCTCCGCAGGGTTCGCGACTTTGCCCATGCGGCCGGTGCCGACGCGATCGACGATGCGGTCGCCGACCGTGCCCTGACCAGGCTTGAGATTGACCGGCTGGGCCTCGATGCGATGGACCGGCGATACCTGACGATGATCGCCGATCTCTACGGCGGCGGGCCGGTCGGGATCGAGACGCTGGCAGCAGGACTCAGCGAACCCCGCGACACGCTGGAGGATGTGGTCGAACCCTATCTCATTCAGCTTGGCCTCATCGCCCGGACGGCAAGAGGCCGCTGCCTCAACGGCCGGGGTTGGCAGCATCTGGGGCTGACCCCGCCGGCGGGGAGCCAGACCGGCCTGTTCGATCCTGAGGAGAAGTAATGTCCCTGCTCGTCGTTGCGTCCCTGTTCGCGGTCCAGGCTTCCGCCGCCATTCCTGCACCGGACTATACCAAGCCGGCGAGTTGGCTGTGCCTGCCCGGCCAGACCGATATTTGCTCGATTCCGCTTAAGACGACCGCGCTCAATCCCAACGGCTATGGATCCACCGGCCAATCGGTTGTGGCGAAGGACGCAGGCATCGACTGCTTCGTGGTCTATCCGACCGTCAGCCGCGATGGCGGCATGAACAGCGACCTGAAGCCGGGCGACGGGGAGGAGAAAGCAGTAATCACCAGCCAGTTCGCGCGCTTTTCCGGCGCCTGCCGGATGTTCGCGCCTGTTTACCGGCAGATGACCGTCGCCGCGGTCGCCGCCGCATCGGCCGGTGCGGATGTCGGCAAGCCCGCGATGCTTGCCTACTCGGACGTCCGCTCGGCCTGGAAGGAATATCTGGCAAGGCACAACAATGGCCGGCCCTATGTGCTGCTTGGGCATAGCCAGGGCGCGCTGATGCTTCAGCAGCTGATCGCCAATGAAATCGAGGGCAAGCCCGAGGCGGCTAGGATGAAGCTGGCGATCATCCCTGGTTTCAACCTGCTGGTACCCCAAGGGAAACTGGTCGGCGGGACGCTCAAACAGACGCCGGTTTGCTCGAAGCCCGGCCAGACCGGCTGCGTCTTGAGCTGGGTCAGCTTCCGCGAAAAGAACGTCCCTCCGACGGGCGCCATCTTCGGCGTTGCCGACAAGCCCGGGATGACGGTCGCCTGCACCAACCCGGCCCGCCCGGGCGCCTCCGGCTGGGTAAATCTCGACAGCTATTGGAATGCGCGCTCGAGCCTGCCGGTACCGGGCGGCCCAATCACCTGGTCTTCAGAGGGCGCGCCGCCCACTCCGTTCGTCCGAACCGAGGGGCTGGTTTCCGCCCAATGCGTGCATGACGGGCCGCGCGGCTATCTGTCGATCCGGACCAATGCCGATCCCAACGACAAGCGGACCGACCGTGTCGGTGGCGAGGTCGGGGTGCTGGGGATGTTCATTCCCGGATGGGGCATGCACCTGGCCGACATGAGCGCGCCGATGGGAGATCTCATTCGGCAGGTCGAGGCGCTCAATCCTCGATCCAGAACAGCTCCCCAATCGGCACGTTGAGAGCTCGGGCAAGCTTCAGCGCCAGGAGCGCCGATGGCGTGAAAACGCCATTTTCGACGGTGTTCACGGTTTTGCGCGTCACTCCGACCAGGGAGGCAAGATCCGCCTGGGTTAGGTTCAGTTCTCCGCGCTTTTCCTTGATTCGGTTGCCGAGCCTCTCATCCATCGTGGTGGGCGCGCCGTTCGAGGAAGCCGAAGCGAATCAGCGCTACTCCAAGACCGGCGCTGAGGATGAGATGGATTGTTTCCATCGCGGTCAGGGGTTCGACCTGAACCCAGAAATAGATGCCCATGGCCGTGAGCATGGCCGCGATGAATCCATATCGGATCGCATCGAGGCGATTGGCGCGGGTATTTTCATCGTCGATCATGTCGCGGACGTGGCGCCGCTCGAACCAGAAGCCCTTGGTCGTCAGCGCAGCCAGCAGAACAACCGACAGGAGCAGCCATGCGCCGATCTTCACGGTACGAGCCGATTCATGGCCTGCAGGATCAAGCGCCGAAAAGAAGGTCGCCTGCTGCGAGAGATAAATCACCGCCAGCAGGGGCAAGATCCTGGCGCGCCGCCGGCTGAGGAAATCGGCTCGTTCGGCCATCGTACGATCAGTCATCGAAGTCACCCCTTGATGTAACGTCTAGGTTACATGTAACCTTCATGTTACATCGCTGTCAAGCATCGTTTCGCCGCGCTGGGGTTGCGGCTGGACTCCTGCCTTGGTTAATGCGGGGACAATGGATCCTTCCCCGTTCGACCACCCCTATCGCGGCGGCTTCGTCGACAAGCAGCACCGGTTCGCCCTGACGGTCTTCTTCGAAGACACCGACACGGCGGGGATCGTCTATTATGCCAATTATTTGAAGTTCATGGAGCGGGCGCGCTCAGACATGCTTCGAGCCGCCGGTATTGACCAGCGGGCCGCAAAAGAGGACGGGACGGGCGTCTATGCGGTAGTGGAAGTCAATATCCGCTACCTCAGACCGGCGAAGCTCGGCGACGACCTGCTGGTCCTTTCGACCGTGCAGCAGGTTCGAGCGGCAAGCGTTGTCATTCATCAGCGAGTCATGCGGGGGTCCGAACTATTGGCCGATGCCCGCGTTACCGCAGCCTTTCTCGACGACCGCGACCGGCCGAAGCGCCAGCCGCGCCCATGGATCGAGAAATTCAATGCGATCAGTGAGGATTGATGCCTGAATTGACTGCAAGCCCCGACCTCATGTCGCCGCTCAACCTGTTCATGCAGGCCGATGCGGTGGTCAAAGCCGTGATGCTCGGCCTGCTCTTGGCCAGCATCTGGACCTGGGCGATCATCTTTACCCATTCGATCCGGCTCAAGCGGCTCAATCGCGGGACCGACCGGTTCGAACGCGACTTCTGGGCGACCAATGACATCGATGCATTCCACAACAGCCGAGGCAATGATCGGCTTCCGATCGCCGCCGTCATGTCGGCTGCGATGGACGAGTGGCGCCGGTCGACGAAGACTGCGCAGGTCGATCGCGCCGGGACCAGGGAACGCCTGGCCAGCCGGATGAACGCGGCCGTCGCCACCGAACTCGATCGCCTCAGCGACCGTCTCAATATCCTCGCAACGGTTGGCGCGGTCGCGCCCTTTGTCGGACTGTTCGGCACCGTTTGGGGCATCATGCGCAGCTTCACCGCAATCGCCGGCGCCAACAATACCTCGCTCGCGGTGGTTGCGCCCGGCATTGCCGAGGCGCTGTTCGCCACCGCAATCGGACTGTTCGCGGCGATCCCGGCAGTGATCGCGTACAACCGACTGACGCATGGCCTCGATCGGCTGGAAGCGAAGCTCAGCCGCTTCGCCGACCGATTCCACGCGACGCTCAGCCGCGAGCTCGAGGTCGAGGTGGCAACGGGACACTGATGGCGGCGAACCTCCCCTCCTCTTCCAAGCATGGTCGCCGGCGCGCGCCGATGGCCGAGATCAACGTCACTCCGCTCGTCGACGTCATGCTGGTGCTTCTGATCATTTTCATGGTGACCGCTCCGCTGCTCGTCGCGGGCGTTCCGATAGACTTGCCCGAAAGCCGCGCCGGAGCGCTCGACCAGCAGGCCGAGCCGGTGCAGGTCGCGATCGATCGTGACGGCGTGATCACCATCGATGACGCGCCCGTCGCCGAAGCCGCGCTTGCCAACAAGCTGGCAGAGATCGCGGCCCAGCCGCAGCCCGCCGAAGGTCGCCGCATCTACCTGCGCGCTGACCGCAGCCTCGACTATGGCCGAGTGATGCGCGTTATGGGCGAGCTAAACCGTGCCGGGCTAAATCGCGTCGCCCTGGTCTCCGTGGGGTCTGAGCAGCAATGAGGATGGACCGCGCCGAATGGACGGGGACGGGAGCAGCCCTGCTGTTCCACGTCGTGCTGATCGGCGCCCTGACGATGAGCCTTGCCCGCGTCAGTTCCACTCCCGAACCGCCGGCTATGGAAGTCGAGTTCGTCGAGGAGGTCGGCCTGACCGCTGCCGCGCCGCAATCGATCGCCGTTCCGCCACCGCCCAGCCAAGCGCCCGAAATCGGCGAGGCGGAGCCGATCGAAGCACCGACCCCGCCGCGCCCGGCACCGAGTCCGTCTCCAGTCGTGAAACCGACACCGCCGAGGCCTGCGGCACCAGCCAGGCCGGCGCCCCGCGTTTCGCGGATCGGCGATGATTTCCTCAAAGGGATCTCCGACGACAAACTCGCCCCTCGTGCTGGTCCCGCGCCGAAGCCTGCCGCTGCCACGGTCAGCGCATCGGCCATGGCGGGTATCGTCCAGGCGATCCGTCGCCAGGTTCAACCCTGCGCCGATCGCCAGGTAAATCCGGGTGCCGGAGCCAGCCGGATCAAAGTCCGGATGCGGCTTCAGCTGACTCGCAGCGGCCGTCTTCGCGGTCCGCCCCAAGTCATCGGCACATCAGGTGTCGACGACGAAAACGCGCGCTACGAAGAGCGGGTCAAGGATCTAGCGGTGGCGACCTTCGTTGGTTGTGCTCCGCTCGTCGGCTTGCCGCCGGAACTCTACGAGACCGAGAGCGGCAGGGGGTGGTCCGACTTCATCATGAATTACAACCTGCCGTGAGGAGCCTTCCATTGAAGCCGATCATTGCTGCCCTTTTTGCCCTGCCGATGGCCGCTTCTGCTGCCGCCCAGGACACCGGACCGCTGGAAGTGGATGTCGTCGGCGGAATCCAGGCGCCGATGGCCATTGCGGTGCCAGCCATGCCAAGCGCAAGCGGCGACGTCGCGATCGGCAGGCAGATCGCCGAGATCATCTCTTCGGACCTGCGCTCCACCGGCCTTTTCACGCCATTGGGCCCGGGCGGGATTGCCGGCTACAGCTATGCCGAGGCATCGAACCCGGTCTACGCCACCTGGCGAAGCGCCGGTGCCGCCGCGCTCGTCGCCGGCTATGTCGAGGGGGGCGGAACGGGGCGCCTGACGCTGGCCTGCTACCTCTATGATGTGTCTGCCGGGCGCGAGCTGGTCCGCCAGGGTTTTGCGGTCAATGCCAATGACTGGCGCCGAGCGGCGCACAAATGCGCCGACCTGGTCTACTCGCGCCTGTCGGGTGAGCAGCCCTTCCTCGACACCAGGGTCGTCTATGTCGCCGAAACCGGGCCGAAGAACGCACGCGTCAAGCGCATCGCAATCATGGATTCGGACGGGTCGAACCATCGTTACCTGACCGCGGGCAAAGCGACCGTGCTGACCCCTCGCTTTAGCCCGCGCGGCGACAAGCTGGTCTACATGAGTTACCAGGGCCGCCGGCCGCGCGTCTACGTGATGGATGTCGCGACCGGCACCGAGCGACTGCTGGTTCCGGGCACTGCCTTCACCTTCGCCCCGCGCTTCTCGCCCGACGGGAGTCAGATCGTCTTCTCGATGGCCGCTCGCGGCAATACCGACATCTATGTGGTCAACGCCAATGGCGGCACGCCGCGCCGGCTTACCGCGACGCCAGGTGCCGACACGTCTCCCAGCTTTTCGCCGGACGGCAATCGGATCGTGTTCGAAAGCGACCGGTCGGGAAGCCAGCAACTCTATGTGATGAACTACGATGGGTCGAACCAACGCCGGATCAGCTTTGGCGGCGGCAATTATGCGTCGCCTGCATGGAGCCCCCGTGGTGATCTGATCGCCTATACCAGGATCGGCGGCGGCGCTTTCCGGATCGGCGTGATGAGCCCTGGCGGAGGCGGCGAGCGCCTGTTGACCAATGCCTGGCAGGACGAAGGGCCGAGCTGGGCCCCCAACGGCCAGTTCGTCATGTTCCACCGGACCGCCCAGGGGTCAGGCAATGCCACTCTGTATGCGGTGAGCATCAACGGCGGGCAGCCACGACGCATGCCGACCCCGGTCGGCGGCTCCGACCCCAGCTGGTCGCCGCTCAACAACTAAGCCGAACAGGGAATATTCGAGGAGTAAAGAATGAACAAATCTGTCCTTATCGGCATGTCGGCGCTGGCCCTGGCGCTTGGTGCCTGCGGCAAGAAGACGCCGCCGGCGGAAGTCCCGCCTGCCGTCGACCAATCGGCCAATCCACCGGGAACCGCTACCGACGATAGCGTCGACCTGGTCGAGCTTCCGGCAATGCAGGCCGACCTTGTTGCCAAGGCCGGCTCTGACACTGTTTATTTTGCGACCGACAAATCGGACCTGGACGAACAGTCCCAGGCGACCCTGGCCGCGCAGGCCCGGTGGTTCATCGCCAACCCATCGGTGCGAGGATCGATCGAGGGCCATGCCGACGAACGTGGCACGCGCGAATATAATCTTGCGCTGGGCGAGCGGCGGGCCAATGCCGCCAAGCAGTTCCTGATCGCCAATGGCGTTCCGGAGGGCCGGCTGACGACGATCAGCTGGGGCAAGGAGCGGCCCGTCGCCATGGGCTCCAACGAGGAAGCCTGGGCCCAGAACCGCCGCGCGGTGTCGGTGGTCGTAAAATAATCAGTTCCGCCCCTTGGGACCAAGGGGCGGAGGATTACGCGGCGAAACGCTGGTGCCCCGTTTGGCCGAGCCAAGCGCGAGCTTGGCGCTGCGCCTCAGCAATCTCGCGAGCCGTCATCTCGATCGAGATCTCGGCACGACAGGCCTGGCTGCGCGTGTCGCCAGACAGTGCAGCGAGGTTGAACCATTTATGAGCTTCGATGAGGTCCACGGTTACTCCGCCGCGGCCTGTCGAAAAGGTGACGCCAAGTTCGTAGAGCGCTTCGACACTCCCGCCCTCGGCGTCCGCCATCCGGCTGCGGAGGAAGAAGTCGGCCCCCTTCTGACTGATCGCTCCCATGACAAATATCCCCTGTTCCTTCGATCAAGCGGAAATTCGCGCTCCAGGAACAAAGAAATGGTTAACGGCGGGGAGACCCTATTTTCGAACTGTGTCCGAAATGACACGGATGTTATCGAGGCGGCTCCGCGTATCGGCGCTGTCTTCCTCCGGCAGATGCTGAAGAACTGGATAGCGAAGCGAGAATCTCGAAGTTAGTCGCCCCCATCATTCCGGGAGAGTGGGATGGCGAAGGTGAAACAAGTCAAAGCACAGCCGGAGCCGACCTTCACTTTTGATGGGGACTTCATCAAGCGCGAGGCGAAGGAGGCGCTCAAGAGCTATTTCTTCCCATTTTCCGGGCTCTACGCCGCAGTAACAGGCCGGGAAGTGATCTTTATCAGGCGTGATTCCAAGGGCCGCATCGTTCGAGACCGCGAACCGGAAAATAAGCGGGCCTGACGATCAAATCGACACCGGAATATTGTCGATGAGACGGGTCGTCCCGATGACAGCGGCGGCAATCAGCCGCATCTCGCCTGCCGGTGCATCCAGCGGCTCCAGAGTGGCGGCATCGACCAGCGCTAGATAGTCGATCCGGGCAAATCCGGCGCTGAGTATCCTGCGCCTGGCATCGTCCAAGGCAGCTTCGACCGGCTCACCGCCAAGAATTGCTTCACGCGCCTGTTCCAGTGACTGCGGCAATGCCAATGCCCGCGCTCGCTCGTCAGCCGACAAGTAAGCGTTGCGCGATGAAAGCGCCAAGCCGTCGGCATCACGGACAGTTGGAACGCCCTGGACGGCCACGCCCAGCCCCAGATCCGCCTCCATCCGCCGGATCACGGCCAGTTGCTGGAAATCCTTCTCGCCGAAGAAGGCGAAATCCGGCCGTACGGCCGTGAACAGCTTGGCGACGACCGTCGCTACTCCGGCGAAATGGCCGGGACGCGAAGCCCCATCCCAACGTTCGCTGACTCCTGAGACGCTGACCGTCGTTGCAAAGTCCGGCGGATAGAGCTGTGCTGAGGTCGGCATCCAAAGCAGGTCGCAGCCGCGGTGTTCCAGCAGGCTGGCATCTTCCGCTTCCTGCCTGGGGTAACGGTCCAGATCCTCGGTCGGTCCGAACTGAAGGGGATTGACGAAGATCGACGCGACCACCCGGTCTGCCTCGGCCTTCGCGGCGTCGATCAGCGCCATATGGCCCGCATGAAGCGCGCCCATGGTCGGAACCAGGGCGATCTTTTGGCCTGCCTCGCGCCACGGCTGTAGGGCCGAAGCCAGATCGCCAATTGTCCGAATGATTTGCATGCGATTCCGGCCTTCGGTATCTCTGGTGTCGGGGCCGCTCATATTCGGGCGGTTGTGGGTATCACAAGGGGAATAGCAGGCCATGGGCCAGCCGCACTTCATCGTCTTCGCCAATGAAAAGGGCGGCACGGGCAAATCGACAACCGCGGTCCACACCGCGATCGCGCTCGCTGCTTCCGGACATAGGGTGGGGGCGCTCGATCTCGATCAGCGTCAACGGACCATGACCCGCTATCTCGAAAACCGCGACGCGACGATGCGCCGCCTCGACAAGCAGCTGGTTCACGCCGCCTATGAGGTGCTTGAAGATCAGACCGAAGCGGGACTGGAGGTATCGATCGGCCGACTTGGCGAACTGGCCGACGTCATCGTCATCGATACGCCCGGCCGCGACGATCCGATCGCTCGGGCGGCCATCATGAAGGCCGATACGCTGGTAACGCCGATGAACGACAGCTTCGTGGACCTTGACCTCATTGGTCAGGTGCACCCCGAGAATTTCAAGGTCACCAAGCCCAGCTTTTATGCAGAGCTGATCTGGAACAGCCGCACTCAGCGTGCCAAGCAAACCGGCAAGAGCGTCGACTGGGTCGTTCTGAGGAACCGGCTGCAGCATATCCAGTCGCACAATTTGCACCGCGTCGGAGCG
>DASTVY010000232.1:0-13260 GCA_035758865.1 Sphingomicrobium sp.
TGCACAAATATGCGGTGCAGATCACGGTCGCGGACGTCCGCGACGGCGCCTGCAGCTCCTCGACCCTCCAGGAGGCGGCGAGCTGGGGCAAGGTTTCGACCGCGCTCGAGCAGATGGTCTATGCCGAGGCAACCTCGGTCCTGCCGCTTCTGGCCAGCGACGCCTATCACCGCGGCCATTGGCGGACCCGCGAGAAGCGCCGCTTCGCCAAGCTGTTCGACTGATGAAGCATGTGCTCGCCATGGCCGTCGCGGCGGCCGTGGCAGCCGCGCCCGCAACGGCCAAGACCGCATCGCCCGACCTCATCATCCGGCACGCGACGGTGATCGACGTTGCCAGGGGTCGGGCGGTGCCAGACCAGGCTGTGGCGATCCAAAACGGCGACATCATCGCGGTCGGGGCCGACAGCGTGGTGGCCCGCCGGCATTCGGCGACGCAGACAATCGACGCGACCGGCAAGTTCGTCATGCCCGGCCTGTGGGACATGCATGTCCACTTCGGCGGTGGCCCGGAGCTCATTGAAGAGAATAAGGATCTCCTCCCGCTCTACGTTGCCAATGGCGTGACGACGGTGCGCGATGCGGCGGCCGATCTCAGCTCTTCGGTGCTGGAATGGCGGGCGGAAATTGCGGCGGGCAAGCTGCTGGGCCCGACGATCTACACCTCAGGCCCCAAGCTGGAAGGCTACAAGCCACTGTGGAAGGGCACGATCGAGGTCGGGACGCCCGCCGAGGTTGATGCCGCGCTCGACCGACTGCAGTCCATGAAGGTCGATTTCGTTAAGATCACCGACAACACGCTGAAGCCGGATATCTTCCTCTATGCGGTGAAGGCGGCGAAGGCGCGCGGCATCAAGACCTCCGCACACACGCCCTATGCGCTCACCTTCGAGCAGGCGGCCAAAGCAGGGCTGAGCTCGATCGAGCATCTGGACTATCTGATCAAGGCCGGGACGCCCGAGGAAGCGAGCATCGCCGCCGACTATGTCGCCGGGAAGCTGAGCTATGGCGAGGCATCCGACCGGTTCGTGGAAAGTTTCGATGCCGCCTACGCCAAGGGAGTCTATCGCCGGCTGGCGGCCACCGGGATCTATGTGACGCCGACCCTGAACATGGGCCGGATCCTGGCCTATCTCGACCGCGAGGATCATCGCGGTGACGCGGGGCTGGCGCTGATCGGACCTGGATTGCGCAAGACCTACGATTGGCGGGTCGAACGGGCCGCCAAGGCGACCGCTGCGCAGGTCGAAGCGCGACACAAGGAATATGAGCTGAGCGTCAAGGTGCTGCCGATGCTACGCGACGCCGGCATCCCGATCCTGGCCGGGACGGACGCCGGCTATCTCAACAGCTTCAATTATCCAGGCCGTGGCCTGCACGACGAGCTGCAACGCTATGTGGAGGCCGGGCTGACCCCTCGCGAGGCATTGGCCAGCGCAACACTGACGGGCCCCAAATTCCTCGGCCATGCGGATCGCTTTGGAGCCGTCGCCAACGGCAAGGCGGCCGACATCCTAATCCTCGACGCAAATCCTCTTCAGGACATTGGCGCAACGCGACAGATCCGCGGGGTCGTCATGAAGGGCAAGTGGCTCGATAGGGCGGCGCTCGACCAATTGCTGGAAATCGCCAGGGTGAAGGCAGCCAAGACCGAATAGGCGTCTCAGGAAAAGCCCGACCATATCAGCCACCTTGCGAAAATGGCCCGCAAGGGGCTTCTTCATGGCTGCACATGCGGGATTCCACTGATTGCGGAGGCGCCGGTTCGAACTGATCGTCGCCCGCGACATTTCGGTCGAAATGAGGTTATAGTCAGCAACCCAATTTGGGAGATGCATATGGCAACCCGCAAGCTCGTCCTTTCGGCAGCCGCCGTCATTTTTCTTCTGGTCACCGCCGCCGCTCTGTACCGCTTGCTGGTCGGCTTCCCGATTTCGATCGGCGGCGAAGAGGTTGGTCAAACCGCCAGCTTCTTCGTCCTGGTCTGCGGCGCAGCGCTCACGCTGATGCTGTTCAACGAAGCCAGGAAGTAATCGCTCGCTTAAGCTGACTTGAGCAGACTGGATTTCTGACGCAGGCTCACCCTCCTCCGGATAGGGGGAGGGAAAATCATGGAATATAGCCCGCTATTGGCGCCATTGGTGGTGCTGGTTGCCTGGACGCTCGTCATCATGGTCTGGATGGCGTTCACCCGGCTGCCTGCGATGAAGAAGGCTGGGATTGACGTGAACAAGCTGGTCGGCGGCCGCGGAGCGAACCTCGAAGGTGTGATCCCCGATCAGGTCCAGTGGAAGTCGCACAACTACAGCCATCTGCTCGAGCAGCCGACGATCTTCTACGCGATCGTGCTGACTCTCGCTCTGATGGGCATGAACCAGCCGATTAACGTCTGGCTCGCCTGGGGCTATGTGGCCTTCCGGATCCTGCACAGCCTCATCCAGTGCACGTCGAACATCGTCCGTTTCCGCTTCCCGCTGTTCGGACTGGCGTCGCTGTGCCTGCTCGGGCTGACGGTCCACGCCGGGGCAAGGATCCTGCACGACTGCCTGGGTTGGTAGAGCCTAACGAGTGAATACAGACGCCAGTTCGACATGGGTCGATCAGGGGCCCCACTGGAAGACGTCCAAGCGTAGATTTCGATAACGCATAATCGTGACACGGACGAATCGTGCGGACGTGACATACAGTCCCATCATTCTGCCCGTTGTGGCCCTGGCAATATGGTTCCTGGTCGTGCTGCTGACGGTCCTGCCAGGCTATTTAAGATTGGCTTTTGCAGAGGATTTCGATCCTCCCCTTACGGAAGAGGAAAAGGCGAGAAATTCGGAAAGAAGTGCGGAGCGATTCACAAGCGCGATGAGTCAGCCTGTGCTGTATTACGTGATTTGCTTTGCGCTGGCTCACATGGGTGCTGGGGGCGGATTGGCGAGCTGGCTGGCCTGGGCTTTTGCAATTTCCTGGGCGGCGACCAGGCCGCCAGTATCCCTTTCAAACAAGCATCTCCGCTGCGGCGCTCACACTGTGTCCTCAATAAGCATGTACGCACTGGCCGTTTATGCGGGCATCCAAGTCACCCGCGACCTGCTTGCCGCTGGCGGCTGAAGGCGGCTGCGAGTTCGACATGGGTCGACCAACGAAACTGGCCGACCGGTCGCGCCCAGAGCAGCCGGTAACCGCCACTGACCATTAGTTCGGCGTCGCGGGCAAAGGTCGCGGCATTGCAGCTGACATATGCGATGTTCGGAACGGCCGATTTGGCCAGTTCCCTCACCTGTTCCTGGGCACCCGCCCGGGGCGGATCGAGGACGACCGCGTCGAAAGCGCCCAGCTCTGTGGCGTCATAAGGTCGGCGATAAAGATCGCGATGTTCGGCGTTGACCGTTCGGCCCGATCGGGACGAGGCCATTTTCAGGGCGAGGATTGCATCGCGCGAAGCCTCGGCGGCGGTAATTTGCCCCTCCAGAGACAAAGCAAAGGTGCCTACCCCGGCAAACAGGTCGGCAATGCGACTGCTTCCGGCCACCGCCTCCCTTACGCAATCGACCAAGGCTGCTTCGCCGTCCTCCGTGGCCTGGAGGAATGACCCGATCGGAAAATGGACTGGGACGCCTCCGAGCGTGATCGTGACCGGCTGCGGTTCGTAGCGGGGCTCCGCTCCAAATCCCTCATCGATGCTGAGCCGGGCAAGGCGATTGACTTCGCTGAACGTCGTCAATGCTTCAACTGCTTCCAGTCCCGCCACCTCGACGCCCTTCAACAGCAGGTCCGGGCCCTGGTCCGCGAGGGTCAGCTGGATTTCGGCGGTGCGCTTGCCGGGCAGGATGATTGCAAGCAGCGACCGCAGTGGCTGCAGCAGCTCGAACAGTCGCGGATGGAGAATCTGGCACTCCATCATGTCGACGATCCGGTTGCTGCCGGCCTCGTTGAAGCCGATCAGCACGCGTCCGCCAGCTTTCAATGCACGGAGTGTTGCGCGACGGCGCGTTCGCGGTGGTGAAAGATGGGCAGGCCGGATCTCCGTCTCAAGCCCATGCTGCGACAGCGCCCCTGAAACTCGCGAAGCGCAATAGTCGGCGTATGCCTCGTCGGTCAGGTGCTGAAGCTGGCACCCGCCGCATTGCGGAAAGTGGCGGCAAGGTGGATCGCGATGGCCCGGACCCGGCTCAATCGTCCCGTCATCGCGAAGAAGGTCCCCCGGTACTGCGAAAGCTACATGGCGGCCGCCGGCTGTGACGCCATCCCCGCGCGCTGCGATTCGTACAATGGCTTCGGTCATAGCTCGGCGAGTGCGTCGGGAATGGCGCGGACCAGGTCGTCGGCAATCATCCCCGATCCCGCTAACTTGGCTGCGCGCCCATGCAGCCAGACTGCGGAGCAGGCCGCGTCGAATGGGTCGAGGCCCCGGGCACGCAGCGCCGCGATCATTCCCGCGAGCACGTCACCAGTGCCTGCGGATGCCAGCCAGGCCGGCGCCGAGGGCGCAAAGGCCAGGCGGCCATCGGGCGCTGCCACCAGCGTGTCCGGCCCCTTGTAGACGATGACCGACTGCGATCGCCGGGCCGCTTCCAGTGCTCGCTCGGACTTGGAGCCGTCCATCTCGCCGAACAGCTTCCTGAACTCGCCTTCATGCGGCGTCAGGATGGTGTCATGGCCTTGCAGCCGTTCCGGCTCCCCAACCAACCCGATCGCGTCGGCATCGATGACGATCGGCCGGGGCGCGGTCAGCGCAAGAGTGAGGACTTGCGGCACATCGCCCAGTCCCGGCCCGACCAGGATGCAGCCAATCCGGTCGTCCTGCAGGTCGGCCCCGCCCGTTTGGACGATCGCCGAGGGCAATCCGTCGATCGGAAGCGACGTCGAAACGCGAACATAGCCAGCACCGGACTTGGCCGCTGCGGTCGCCGCCAGCGCAATCGCCCCCGGCATCTGGCCGGCAAGGCAGTGAACCAGGCCGCGGCTGTACTTGTGGCCCTCAGGATCGAGGGGCGGCAATTTCGGCGCGCCGATTTCGAACCATTGGCTGTCGGCGTCGATGCCGATGTCGGCCAACACAACCCTCCCCATGCTGGCCATTGCCGGCATCATCCGATGCGCCGGCTTCAACGCGCCGAAGGTCACGGTGAGGTCATAATTCCCAATGGGTGAAAGCAAGGCGCCATCGTCGCTGGATACACCGCTTGGCAAATCGCATGCGACCGCGACCAACGCTTGGTCGACCAACGACAAAAGCCGTTGAAAAACAGTCTTATCGAGTCCACGGCTAAGACCGGTCCCGAACAGGCAATCGATGACGATCGGCGCCTCGGCGGCGCTTGTGAAGGGCTCGACCGGGCCGTCCCATTGGCCGCGTGCCCAGCGTGCCGCATCGGCGGAGGGTTCGGCCAAGGCCGCCACCCTTACGGAATAACCAAATTCCTTCAGATGTCTGGCTGCGACATAGCCATCGCCGCCGTTGTTGCCCGGTCCGCACAGGATGACCACCTCGCGCGGTCCAACGTACAGCCTGACCGCTTCGGCAAGCGCCCTGCCCGCTCGCTCCATCAGCATTGTTTCAGCAGTGCCGGAGTCGATCGTTCGCGCCTCCGCGGCGCGCATCTCTGCGGCGGTCAGGATCGGGCGGCTCATTGCCCCGCCCTATCGCAGAAAAGTCGCCAAATGCCACCATTCAGAGGGGCAGGCCGCCGCGGCTTCCTCCATCGCCTCGCCAGTGCCGAACATGGCGAAGCAGGTCGCGCCGCTACCGGACATGCGGACGAAGGTCGCACCGTCGCGATCCTTCAGCCAGTCCAGCAATTCGCCGATCTCCGAAACCAGGGAGCGTGCGGGCGCCTCAAGGTCGTTCCGCCCTTCGCGCCAGTCGTTCAGCGACCCGCGATCGATGCCGTCCCAAGCGGCAAATACGTCGCGAGTAGAAAGCGGCACCCCTGGATTGACCAACAGCACCGGTGTTCCACCGGTCAATGGGTCATCGATCAATCGAAGCTCATCGCCCGCTCCTTCGCCCCGCGCCAGCATGCTGAGCAGGCAGGCGGGAACGTCGGAACCGATCCTCGGCGCTACCCTGCTGGCATGGGCCGCGTCGAGCTTCCAGAGCCGCGTCAGCAATCGCAGCGTCGCCGCCGCGTCGGCCGAACCGCCGCCAATTCCGGACGCAATCGGCAAATTCTTGGTCAGGAAAAGCTGAGCCCCCGCTTGGACCCCCGCAGCGTCCCGCAATGCCGTTGCGGCATCGAGAACCAAATTTTGGGTTGTCGAGAGCTCCCCCGCGAATGGCCCGCCGATTTCGAGGCTCAGCTCATCGGCTTCCTCGACCTCCAGGCGATCCCCGTCGGTGCAGAAGGCGAAGATGGTCTCTAGCCAATGCCGCCCATCCGGAAGCTTGCCGCGGACGTGCAGCGCAAGGTTGAGCTTGGCCGGAGCCGGCTCGGAGTAGCGCATCAGGGAGCGGCGTTGGTGGTGTTCAGGCCGAGCTCCATCTTGCGCTCGAGCCGGGTCTTTGCCTCGTCTTCGGCCGTGATTAGCGCCGCCTGCCACGAAAAGCGGGCCTCGATCCGGCGTCCAGCGGAATAGAGTGCATCGCCGAGGTGCTCGTGGATCTCCGACTGTGCGGGGTCGCCAGCCGCCGCCCGGCTCAGAGTCTCGATCGCTTCGTCGGTTTGACCCCGCTTGAACAGTGCCCAGCCGAGGGAATCGGTGATCGATGCGTCATCCGGGCGCAGGGCGCTGGCTTTGCGGATCATCGCTTCGGCGCTGTCGAGATCCTCCCCCCGCTCCAGCTTCCCATAGCCGAGGAAGTTGAGCAGGAGGGCATTTTCCGGATCGAGCTTCAGCGCAGTCTCCAATTCCGATTTCGCCTCGCCCCAGCGATCGGCCTGCTCGAGGCTCGCCGCGCGCAACAGGTGCAAGGTCCAAAGTTCGGCATTGCCGCCGCGAGCGGTGCGATTGATCGCCTCTCCATAGGCTGCGGCCGCTTCGGTATGGCGGTTCATGTCGCCGAGCACATTGGCCAGTCTGCTAAAATCATGCGGACCTGCAGTCGCCGACTGGGTGGCAGCCTGCGCGCGAACCAATGCGCGAGAGTAATCCGATCGATCACCCAGGATCCGGGTTTCGATGTCCAGCGCCTCGCCCGCCAGCAGGTCATCCGGGCCGACGGTTCCAAGCAGCGCAAGCGCGTCTTCGGAACGACCGTCGCTGTCATAGAGCAAGGCAAGGAGGATTGCTCCTTCGCTGTTCGCCGGATTGGCATGGCGAGCGACCTGGGTCAGCGCGATCGGCAGCGCCTTATTGTCCTCGCGCCCGAGATCGATCGCCAGTGCCAGCAGCATTTCGGCGTAGCCGTCCGACGGGGTCGCGATCGCCATTCCCAGCGGCTTTCCCTGCGCCACACGCTCCCGCGCGGCTGCAAGCGCTTCATCGTCGCCTTGCAGCATCGCCATCGCTTCTTCCGGGCGCTTCAGGCCGATGAGCGAGTCGGCATAAGCCAGGCGAAGGCGCGTGTTCCGCCCGGCAGATTGCACCAGCACGCGTTGCGCAATCGGCAGCGCTTCGTCCGGCTTGCCTAGCGCGAACAACATAGCCGCCTTCTGCTCGTTGGCGATGGGCGCCAATGGGCTCGCCGCGGACATCTGGGTCAGAAGGTCGATACCGTCATGTTTGCCGCGAGCCGTTAGCTCCCACGCCTTCACCAGGGGGGCGAACAGGTCGACCTCTGTCGAGGTAGCGCCCTTTTCGAGCGCAGCGACCGCATCCTTGTTCTTGCCACGCCGGAGTTGGTCGGCAGCCAGCATCAGCCGCGCATCGATCGGCAACTCGTCTGGCGGGATCGTCTTTGCCAGCGTAATTGCGAGCGCGGCCTGCCCCGACTGGATCGCGGTGGCGATCGCGCGGCGCGCAATCGTCCGGTCCGCCGGGTTGGCCTCCGCCATCAGAGCGAACAGTTGCGCCGAACGCGATTCATCGCCTGTCATCTCTGCAGCGCGGGCTTCGACATAGGTCGACAGCGGTGCAACGGCGGCGGCCGGACCGGCGGCGAGAACCAGCGCCAAAGCGGTCAATGCATCACATGTTCGGGTAATTGGGACCTCCACCGCCTTCAGGAACCACCCAATTGATGTTCTGGGTCGGGTCCTTGATATCACAGGTTTTACAATGGACGCAGTTCTGCGCGTTGATCTGAAGCCGTGGTGAACCGCCTTCCTCAACGATCTCGTAAACGCCCGCCGGGCAATAGCGTTGCTCGGGCGCGTCGTAGAGTTTGAGGTTGACCTTGATCGGCACCTCGGCGTCCTTGAGCGTCAGGTGGATTGGCTGGTCCTCCTCATGGTTGGTGTTCGAAATGAACACCGAGCCGAGACGATCGAAGGTCAGTTTTCCGTCCGGCTTGGGATAGTCGATCGGGTTATAATGTTCCTTTCGGCCGATCTCTTTGTGGTCGACCTTGAGCTTCAAGGTCCACGGAGTACGAAGCTTCAGCCAGTTGAGCCACATGTCGAAGCCTGCGAACAGGGTTCCGATGGCTGCCCCCCAGTGCGCAACTGCAGGCTGCGCATTACGGACGCACTTCAATTCATGGGCGATCCAGCTGGAGCGAACCGCAGGCTCATAAGCCTCCAGAACGTCGCTGCGCCGATCGGCGGCAATTGCTTCGAACGCTGCTTCTGCCGCCAGCATACCCGACTTCATGGCCGTGTGGCTGCCCTTGATCCGCGGCACATTGACGAAGCCGGCCGAGCAGCCGATCAGCGCGCCGCCGGGGAAGGCTAGCTGCGGGATGGCCTGCCATCCGCCTTCATTGATGGCCCGGGCGCCGTAGCTGACGCGCTTGCCGCCTTCGATCTCGGCTCGGATCGCCGGATGGGTTTTCCACCGCTGGAATTCCTCGAACGGCGAGAGATAGGGGTTCTTGTAGTCCAGCGAAACCACGAACCCGAGCGCTACCTGGCCGTTGGCCTGGTGATAGAGGAAGCCCCCTCCCCATGCGTCATCGAGCGGCCAGCCCTGCGTGTGAATGACCCGGCCCGGGCAATGCTTGTCGGAAGGAACGTCCCACAATTCCTTGAGACCGATTCCGAAAACCTGCGGACCTGACTTTTCGCGCAGGCCGAAAATACGGGTGAGCTCTTTGGTTAGATGGCCGCGCGCTCCTTCGGCAAAGAAGGTGTAGCGGGCGTGCAGCTCCATGCCCGGCTGATAGTCCGGGCGGTGGGTTCCGTCGCGAGCGACCCCCATGTCGCCAGTGGCGACTCCCTTCACCGATCCGTCGTCGTTGAACAGCACCTCGGCGGCCGCGAATCCGGGGAAGATCTCAACTCCCAGCGCTTCCGCCTGCCCAGCGAGCCAGCGGGTCACATTGCCGAGGCTTGCAGTGTAGGTCCCTTCATTGTGCATGAAGGGGGGCATGATGAATGGCGGGAAGGCCCACTTGCCCTTCCGGGTGAGCAGCCAGTGGTGGTTCTCCGAAACCGGCACAGTTAGCGGGCTGCCCTTTTCCCGCCAATCCGGGATCAGCTCCTCGATTGCCCGTGGATCGATGACCGCGCCAGACAGGATGTGAGCACCGACTTCGCTGCCCTTTTCGAGAACGCAGACCGACAAGTCGCGGCCTTTCTCGTCCGACAGCTGCTTCAGGCGGATCGCGGCAGCAAGTCCGGCAGGGCCGGCACCGACGATGACGACATCATATTCCATCGATTCGCGCTGGCTCATCGCAATCCTCGCTCTCCCGGACGCGTGGCCTCACCAAGTCTCTTATCGCGTCCTGCCGTCCGTCCGACCACAAATGCCCTGCCAATTCCTTGACCGGGCAGTCAACCTTGGACGACAGAAGGACGATGGGTGGGGAAATGCAAGCAATCGACCGTGATGCGGCCGGCAGCCTGATCGGCTGGTGGGCGGAAGCGGGCGTTGACGTAGCGGTAGGCGAGAGTCCGCGCGACTGGCTGGGCCTGCGAAAGCCTCAGCCGGAGGTTGCGGCAGTCCCCTCGGCGTCCACGGAAAAGCCGGCGGACCTGGCAGCGTTCCAGGCCTGGCTAGCCTTCACGTCTGGTCTGCCGATGGATCGGCCCGGCGCGATTCGCGTTGCTTCGCATGGTCCGGAATGCGCGAAAGTCATGCTTTTGTCCGATTTGCCTGCCCGAGAAGATGCCGCCGAAGGCAGGCCGATCGGCGGAGAAGCCTGGGTACTCACCAGCCGGATGCTCGCCGCAATCGGAATCGCCACTGATAACGCCTACGTCGCGTCGCTTTCTCCTTTTCATACTCCGGGCGCGCGTTTTAACGGCGACCTGGAAGCCTGCGCTGCAATAGCCCGCGACCATGTTCGCCTTGCCCGCCCCGAGCGGCTGGTCCTGTTCGGCGATGCACCGGCGCGAGCCCTCCTCGGCGAGCCGCTGGCCCGGGCCCGCGGCCGGGTTCATCGCGTTGAAGGGATCCGGACCATCGCGACCTTCCATCCGCGCTGGCTGCTCCAGCGCCCTTCCGACAAGGCGCTGGCATGGCGCGACCTGTTGCTACTGATGAGTGAGAGCGATTGATGCGATTTAGTTGGGTGCTGATTGCCGGCGTTTTACTGGGGTCTCCTGGATTGGCCCAAGAAGCCGATCCGCTTGCGCCGCTGGAACCTGACGAAACCGAAACCCAGCCGGCACCACCGCCAACCACGACGGCTCGGCCGACGACGGTTGCGCCAACCCCGCCTCCCGTCCGTCCTCTCGTGATTCCAAGGGACTGGCGCGGAGCTCTGCTCGCAATCCGCAATGGCGAATGGGAGGCGGCTCGCCTCGGAATCGACGCGCTGCCCAACGGTCCGCTCAAGCCTTTTGCGAGAGCCGAGCTCTACACCGCCAAGGATTCGCCCAAAGTCGAGCTAGGGCCCATCCTGGCGTTGATCGAGGAAGCGCCAGAACTGCCGCAAGCCGAACAACTGTATCGGATGGCTATTGCCCGCGGCGCGCATCACTCGGAGCTTCCGTCCATCTTCTGGCCGCGCCCCACCGTTTCCCTGGGCACTTCGCCACGGCGCGGGAAGACCCGTCCCGTCGAGGGCGAACCCTATGCGGACCAGCTTCGGCTGACCCTGGAGCCGATGGTCAAGGTCGATGATGGAACGGGCGCCGAAGCCGCTTACCTGGCTGCCATGCCTTACCTGTCCGTCGAAGCAAGGGCCGAGGCTGCCCACCGGGTTGCCTGGATCTATTTCATCGGCGGCCGGGATGCTGATGCGCGTCGCGTCGCTGACCAGGGTCGGGTTGGCGCTTCCGGCGACTGGGCCGCGCAGGCTGCTTGGATCTCGGGACTTGCGTCGTGGCGAATGGGTGACTGGAACGCCGCCTTCTATAGCCTGCGGCAGGCGGCGAGACTGGCGCGCGAGCCCGAATTCTATGCGGCGGCACATTATTGGTCGGCCCGCGCCGCCCAGGCCAGCCGCAGGCCACAGGAAGTCGACCCTCTGCTTCGCGCGGCCGCTCGTTCTCAAGAGAGCTTTTACGGGCTGCTCGCTCGAGAAGCGCTGGGCATGGACAAAAGGCTGCCCATAAGCGCTCCGCCGCGCGACCTGAGCCGGATTGAGGCACTGCCCAACATCCGCCGGGCAAGCGAGCTTGCGTCGCTCGGCTGGCGATCCAGTGCGGAAGGACTGCTGCGACACCAGGCCAAGATTGGGAATCCAGCCGACCACCGTGCGCTTGTGCGAGTTGCCGACAAGCTAGATCTGGCTGGTGCCCAGTTCTGGCTGGCTCATTTTGGCCCGCAAGGCGCCCAGGTAGACGCCGCAGATCGCTATCCAACCCCCAACTGGACCCCTTACAACGGCTGGCGGGTCGATCCCGCGCTGGCCTATGCGCACATTATCCAGGAATCGAATTTCCGCGCCGAAGCGGTGAGCCCGGCGGGCGCCGTCGGGCTGATGCAGGTTCTTCCCGGAACCGCCGGAGACACGGCAAGGGCGCGCGGGACCAGTGTCAGTGTCGCCAGCCTCAAGGACCCTTTGGTCAATATCGATTATGGGCAGGCATTCATCGAGCTTATCCGTGGCAATGTTGCCACCCGCGGCCAGTTGCCGAAGGTCATCGCCGCTTACAACGCCGGTCCAGTGCCAGTCCAACGCTGGGCTTATTACGACCGCGGCGATCCACTGCTGTGGATCGAGAGCATTCCCTATTGGGAGACCCGCTTCTACGTCCCGTCGGTCCTCCGCAACATGTGGGTCATCCAGGGCCTGAAAGGCGAGCCGACTCCGACCCTCACCGCCCTCGCCCAACACAAGTGGCCCGACTTCCCCTCGAAGCGGCGCTGAACCGAGGAACTGCGGAAATAGCTGATTGGTTGAAGGTCCGATGAGCGGGGGAGTTGGAGACCGCTCATCTATATCGGAATTGGTGGACTTATCCTGCTGGTCATCCTGTTCTGAAATAGCAGATGTTCTTGTTTCGTTCTCACTCTTCGGCTAGACTGGCTCAATGCCGGTCGAGTCGATCAGTGGGCGCGGGGCGACCCGCAACGCTACCCCGACGCGCTTCAACCTGAAGGAGCGCATTGCCGACGGCGATTGGCTCGACAGCGTCGAGAATCTTGACGGAATCGTTCCCCGCCGGACCACGGTGACGGTCGAGCGGCCGAAGTCCATCATCACTCGCAACAGCTCGCCCGACGTCGGTTTCGACCGGTCAATCAACCCCTATCGCGGATGCGAGCATGGCTGCATTTATTGCTTCGCCCGTCCGACCCACGCCTTTCATGATCTCTCGCCGGGAATCGACTTCGAAAGCCGGCTGTTCGCCAAGCCCGACGCGGCCAAGCTGCTTCACTCGGCCCTGTCGCAGCCGGGCTACTCCGTCGCGCCGATCGCGCTGGGTACCAATACCGACCCCTACCAGCCGATCGAGGAGCATTGGCGGATCACCCGATCGATCCTGGAGCTGCTGCTCGAAACCAGGCACCCCTTCACCATCACCACCAAATCCGACCGCGTTGTCCGCGATATCGACATCATCGCGCCGGCGGCACGGTTGGGAATTGCCGCAGTCGCGATCTCCGTCACCTCGCTTGATCCCAAGGTCCACAGCACGCTCGAACCCCGCGCTCCTGCCCCGCGCAAGCGATTGGCGGCGATCAAGGCGCTGAGCGAGGCCGGAGTCCCGACCTTTGCATCGATCGCACCGGTCATCCCGCAAATCACCGACCATGAGCTGGAAGCGATTGTGGAGGCTGCCGCCGAGGCTGGAGCTAGAGGTGCCACTTACCTTCCGGTCAGGCTGCCGCA
>DASTVY010000283.1:0-8084 GCA_035758865.1 Sphingomicrobium sp.
GGACACCGCCGCCGATCATCAACAGGCCGGTGGTGCCCGCCTCGATCTTGATGTCGGTAAGCTCGCGGAAGTCGGCGATGCTGTCGAGCGTCATCCAGTGGCCGCCGCGCTTCATCGCGTCGGCCTGGTGCTTGACGAGGCCGAAGCCCGCCGAACTGTCGGTGAAGGCCGGGCAGAAGATCGGCACGTCATGCTCATAGGCGAGCTTGACCAGGCTGTTGTCCTTCTTGCCGTTCCCTTCGCTGAGCCACTTGCCCATTTCGCGGATGAAGGCACGGCTCGAATAGGGGCGGGGCTCCAGGCTGTCGGCGATCTTGCCGATCGTATGGTCGCAATCCTGAAGCGCCACCTCGTCGATATAGGTGTCGTAGATGCGATCGATGTAGAGCGAGCGCAGCGTGTCGTCGTCGGGAATTTCCAGCGCCTGGTAGTGTTTGTGGCCGAGCGCTTCGAAGAAATCCATGTCGACGATGGCCGCGCCGGTGGCGACGATCGCGTCGACCATGTTGTTGCGCACCAGCTCGGCATAAAGGTCCATGCAGCCGCCGGCCGAGGTCGAGCCGGCGATCACCAGCCACACCGAGCAGTTCGGGTCGGCCAGCATCTGGTTGTAGATGCCGGCGGCGCGGGCCAGGTCGCGGCTGGTGAAGCTCATCTTGCCCATCGCCTCGACGATCGGGCGGGCATCGAAGCTGGTGATGTCGATATGCTCGACCTCACTCGACAGCAGCTGTTCCTTGCGCTTGTCGTTGACCAGGGCCTCGGTGTCCTGGACCTTGTTCAGCGTATCGATGGTCATTCGTTTCTCCGAAAACTGAAATCGTCGCCCCAGCGAATGGGCAACCATCAAAGTACTACTTTGATGGGACCTAGGCTGGGGCCCATGTCGCGGGCCCTTTGCACCCAATAGATCATGGATTCCAGCCTTCGCTGGAATGACGCAACTTTGTTGAAATGCCTTACAGCGTGATGACGTTCGTGGAGCGCTTGCGTTCCGCGTCGCCGAGGTAGAGCGAAGCCATCGGCTCGTCGTCAACGATCACCCGGTCCTCGACCCCGAAGCCGTTGAAGCCGGTCCGCATGGCGCAGCCATAGGCGCCCAGCATTCCGACCTCGATATAGTCGCCGGCCTGGATGTCCGCCGGGAGTTCGAACGGTCCCGCCATATGGTCGAGGTCGTCGCAAGTCGGTCCGTAGAAGCTGAATTCCATCGGCCTGGCGTTGGATTCCCCGCCGCGAACCAGCTTCACCGGATAACGCCAGCCGATGTGCGCGGCATCGAACAGCGCGCCATAGGCGCCGTCGTTGATGTACAGCTCGCTTCCGCGCCGCTTCTCGACGCGGACCAGCACGCTTGCATATTCGGCGCACAGCGCGCGGCCCGGTTCGCACCACAGCTCGGCCGAATAGCTGATCGGCAGATCCTCGAAGGCGCGGTGGATGACTTCGAAATAGGCTTCGAGCGCGGGCGGCTCCATGCCCGGATACCAGCTCGGGAAGCCGCCGCCGACGTCGACGATGTCGACCGTGACGGCCGCTTCGACGATCGCTTCGCGAACGCGCTGCATTGCTTCGGCGTAGGCGGCAGGGCTCATCGCCTGGCTGCCGACATGGAAGCAGAGGCCGAGCGCGTCGGACGCCTGGCGGGCAGCCATTAGCAGCTGCTTCACTTCATGCGGCTCGGCTCCGAACTTGGAGGCGAGGCTGAGCTTCGAATGGTCGGACGAGACGCGCAGCCGCACCAACAGGTTGAGGTCGCTGGCATTGCGGGTGGCGCGCAGGATCTTCTCCAGCTCATCAAGCGTATCGAGGCTGAAGGTCTTCACGCCATAGTCGAAATAGGCTTCCGCGATCGCTTCCTCGGCCTTCACCGGGTGCATGAAGCACAGCACGGCCTCCGGAAGCGTTTGTGCGACCAGGCGAACCTCGCCCAGCGAGGCAACGTCATAATGGGTGACGCCCGCATCCCACAGGACCTTCAGGAGGTCCGGCGAGGGATTGGCCTTGACCGCATAGAGCGACTTGCCCGGAAACTTCTCGGCAAAGAAGCGGGCGGCACGCTTGGCGGCATGCGGACGAAGGAGCGTGACCGGTTGAACCGGTCGGAGGGCGGTAGCTAGCCCCAGCGCGCTATGATGCTTGAACAATTCAAGGGACCTCCAACGGATAGTTCGACACAAAAGCTGCCTTGCGGTTGGAAGTCCCATGGGGCAGCGGAGGCGCGATATATGTTCGAGGGTTCCTCATGTAAAGAATTTTTGGACCCCCAATGGACCCTGCAACGGCGCTTTGATCCCCAATGAGAAACGGTTCGCCGAAAATCTAAGGAGTACAATCACTTGGAGTGTTGTCCACAAGTCACTCGTGATGATGTTTTTGCGGCTGCCGAACGGATCCACGGCGCGGTAGAGCGCACTCCCTTGATCGAGGGTGAGATTCGGGGGCAGCGCATATGGCTGAAATGCGAATGTCTGCAGACGGGCGGTTCGTTCAAGCTGCGGGGAGCAACCAACCGGCTGAAGCAGCTCAGCAATGAGGAACGTCAGAGGGGAGTCGTGGCCTTTTCCTCGGGCAATCATGCCCAGGGCGTTGCGATCGCAGCCAAGCGGTTAGGAATCCCGGCGATCATCGTCATGCCTTCGGACGCCCCCAGGCTGAAGATCGAAGGTACACGCGCCCAGGGCGCCGAGATCATCTTCTTCAACCGCAAGACCGAAAGCCGCGAGGAGATTGCGGCCCGCCTCGCGGCCGAGAAGGGCTCGGTGGTCGTGCCCAGCTATGATGATCCTCACATCGTTGCTGGGCAGGGGACGGTCGGGCTGGAGATCCTCGAGCAGCTGGAAGAGGCGGGTGCTCGGCCTCCAGCGCGTATTTTGGTCAATTGCGGGGGCGGCGGGCTTACGTCCGGCATCGCCCTTGCTTGCCCTGAGGCGGAAGTCATTCCGGTTGAGCCGGAAGGCTGGGACGATATGCGCCGCTCGCTCGAGCTGGGCGAGATCGTGCCGGTCGGACCCAATCCGCCGCCGACACTGTGCGATGCGATCCAGACACTGAAAGTTTCGCCGATCACCTTCGGAATCCTCCATGCGCGTGGCGCGAAAGGGCTGGCCGTCAGCGAAGAGGAAACGAAAGCTGCCGTGCGCTGGGCGTGGAAGGAGCATGGGCTGGTCGTCGAGCCGGGAGCAGCGGTATCGCTTGCAGCTGTTCTTGCCGGAAGGGTCGAGATTGTTCCGGAAACCGTTGCGCTACTGTCGGGCGGGAACATCGATCCCGCGCTCCACGCCGAATTGGTCGCTTAGTTTCCGCCCGAGCCGGCGATTCGATACTCGCCGGCGTCGACATGGCACGGCGAGCTGCGTTCGACCGCGCGGGTCAGCTCTTCCAGTTCGGCGGCAAGCGTCTGTAGCTCTGCGATCAGCACCTTGGGGTCGAGTTCCGACAAATTCGCCGAGGCGTCGAGCAGCGTATCGAGCATCATGGAGATGCACGGTAGGATGGTTTCCTCGATCCGGTCGAACGCCTCTTCAAGGCGAACTTGTTGCTGCTGGACATCGCGCATGGGCGGAAGCATGCACCGCTTCCAGTTAAAAAGCGGTGAAAGGCTCCGTTTTGGGAAATATTGCCTCGGCGGCGCTGGGCATCACCATGATTGCAGCCTTTTTGCTGCTCGGCTTCGGCCTAAAGCAGGCGCTTTCTCCCGAAACTCGACAGAAAGGCCTGTTGATGATTGCCTGCGGGATCGTCTTCGTCGCCAATGTGCTGATCTGGACGGTCTAGGAGTTTCGCTACGCGTCATTGCGAGCTGTCGAAGACAGCGCGGCAATCCCTATCGAAGCGTCGTGGATTGCTTCGTCGCAAGGCTCCTCGCAATGACGATGGACCTCACTTAATCGGACAGCTCGGGTCCAACCGGTAGTCGAGATAATCGTCCACGCTCTTCATGAGCAGGTCGAGCTCGTTGGCGAAGAAATGGTTGGCCCCCGGGATCGTATCGTGGGCGATGGTGATGTGCCGTTGGGTGCGTAGCTTGTCGACCAGCTTCTGGACCGCGCCGGGAGTGACCACCTCGTCCGCCTCGCCCTGGATGATGATTCCGGACGCCGGGCAGGGCGCTAGGAAGCTGAAATCATACATGTTCGCCGGCGGCGCGATGGAGATGAATCCTCGGATTTCCGGTCGGCGCATCAGCAGCTGCATTCCGATCCAGGCACCGAAGCTGACGCCCGCTACCCAGGTCACCTCCGCTTCGGGGTGGATCTGCTGCACCCAGTCGAGCGCGGATGCCGCGTCGCTCAGCTCGCCGATCCCATTGTCGAACGTCCCCTGGCTTTTGCCGACGCCGCGGAAATTGAAGCGCAGGGTCGCAAATCCGCGCCGGACGAAATCCTTGTAGAGCAGCTGGACGATCTTGTTATTCATCGTCCCGCCGGCCTGCGGGTGGCTGTGGAGGATCAGCGCGACGGGCGCACGCGGACGCGGCCCCGGGTTGAAGCGGCCCTCCAGACGGCCTTCGGGTCCGGGAAAAATCACTTCGGGCATGGGCGCTCGCTTACAAGGAATTGAAACTGAAAGGCTGCGGAAGGGATGCACCGCGGCGGCGGCTCCTATATAGGGCTGGCGCAACCTCTGGCAACGGCAGGATTCCAAGCTTTTCCAATGACTGATTCCAAGGCCCGAATCTTTCTCGACCATGCAGCCACGACCGCCGTCCTCCCGGAGGCGCGGGCGGCGCTGCAGCGCGGCTACGAATACTGGGCCAATCCCAGCTCGCCCCATGCCGAAGGCCGGCGGGCACGATCGCTGCTGGAGGAGGCCCGGAGCAGCCTCGCCGAGCTGCTTGGCTGGCGTCATGACGTCATCTTCACGAGTGGGGCCAGCGAGGCGATCGAGATCACGACGGCACGCGCTCGAATTCCGGGGCGCGTGCTCGGCGCGACCGAGCATGCAATTGTACCCCACGCGATGGGACCGGAGGCCGAGGTGATTCCCGTCGGGGCGGACGGGCTGATCGACGAGGCCGCGCTGGATTCCATTCTGGCCAGCGGTCCGGCCCTGGTCGCAATCCAGCAGGTCAATAATGAAACCGGCATTCTGCAGCCGCTGGACCGCATTGCTCCAACAATCCGGGAGGCGGGATCGCTGCTCTTGGCCGATTGCGCCCAAAGCGCCGGCAAATATCCGCTGCCCGATGCCGATTTCATCGCCGTGTCCGCGCATAAGCTGGGCGGGCCGCCAGGGATTGGCGCCCTGCTGGTCAAGGATCTCGGCACGCTCGAGCCGGTTGGAGGTCAGGAGAAGGGTTATCGGCGTGGGACGCAGGATGCGCCGAGCGCACTCGCCTTTGCAGCGGCGCTTGCCGCCCGGCCATATGACATGGATCGTCTTGCTGCCTTGCGGTCGAAGCTTGACGATGGGGTCAGGTCCGCCGGTGGCGTGGTAATCGGGGAGGGAAGCGCCCGACTTCCCACGATCGGCGCAATTTCCCTTCCCGGGGCCTCCAGCGCATCGCTCCTGGTCCAATTCGACCTGGCAGGCATCGCCGTTTCCTCCGGCAGCGCCTGTTCGTCGGGCAAGATGAAGGAAAGCGCGGTCCTGGCGGCAATGGGCGTCGCACCGGAAATCGCCGACGGCTTCCTCCGAATCAGCTTCGGACCGCACACGACAGAAGCCGAAGTGGACGCCTTCCTCGCCGAGTGGTCGCGCATCGCCGGCCGTGCGCGGGCGGCATGATCTACCTCGACTATCAGGCGACGACGCCGGTGGCGCCCGAAGTGGCGGCGGCGATGCGTCCCTGGATCGAGGAGAAATTCGCCAACCCGCATAGTCCCTCGCGCTGGGGCCGAGAGGCAGCAGCAGCGATCGAAGTCGCGCGAAATCAGATCGAGCAGGCGATTGGCCTTGCGGGGGGCCGTTTCGCCTTCACCGGGGGCGCTACCGAGGCACTCAACTGGGCACTCAAGGGGACCTTCGAGAACAGCAGCCGCCGCAAGCTGGTGACGGTCGTCACTGAGCATGCCGCCGTACTCGACACCGCCGAATGGCTCGAGGGAAAGGGCGTCGAGGTGGTCCGTTTGCACGTGGACACCGATGGGATGATCGACCTCGAGATGGCCGAAGCGACCATCGACGACAGAACCGCGCTGGTTGCCGCGATGCTGGTCAACAACGAAATCGGCGTCATCCACCCGGTCGCAGAGATCGCTCGAATGGCGCACAAGGTCGGCGCCTTGATGCTGTGTGACGCTGTCCAGGGGTTTGGGCGCCTGCCGATGCCCTTGGCTCCGGACCTCATCGCGATTTCAGGGCACAAGGTCCATGGGCCAAAGGGCGTTGGCGGCCTCTGGATGCGTTCGGGTGCCGAGCCGGAGCCGCTGCTCCATGGCGGCGGGCAGGAACAAGGCCTTCGCTCCGGCACGCTTGCACCCGCCCTCTGCGTCGGCATGGGCGAAGCCGCGCATCTGGCCGTCGAGCGCCGGGACGCCGACGCGGTTCATGTTGAGAAACTGTCTGAACTTGCACTGGCAACATTCGGTAGTGGATGGATTATTAATGGCAGTCTTGACCATCGCTATCGGGGCAATCTGAATCTCCGGCGCGACGGTCTGGATGGAGCACGGCTGATTTCCGACATGCGCAACATCGCTTTCTCGCTCGGTTCGGCATGCGCCAGCGGGTCGGGGCGTCCCAGTCATGTCCTTCGTGCCATCGGGCTCAGCGATCGAGCGGCCCGTTCTTCGATCCGTATCGGGTTCGGCCGTTATACCGGGGAGGAGGAGCTGGCGTCGGCATGCCGCAGGATCAACGAAGCGGCGCATGAACAGGCCCAGCTTCCGGCATGATCAAAGTGAGGTTCCTTAAGGCAGACGGTACGCTCGACCATGAAGTTGAGGCCGAGGCAGGTACCAACCTGCTCGATCTGGCGCAGCGGGAGCGGCAACCCCTCGAAGGGGCGTGCGAAGGGCAAATGGCCTGCTCGACCTGTCATGTGGTTGTGGCGAAGGAAGATTTTTCACGCCTTCCGCCCGCCGGCGAGGAAGAAGACGACCTTCTCGATCTCGCCTGGGCAGTGCGGCCGACCTCGCGCTTGGCCTGCCAGATCACATTGACCGAGGACTTAGGGTCGCTGACCGTGCAGATGCCCGGCGGCGCCTATAATCTCGACCGTTAACTGCCCTCGGGAAGCGGGGCCCCAATTCGAGTGTCGACATCCTTCTTGCGCGGCTTGGCGCGCTTGCCCTTGGGCCGGATCGGCAGTCGTTCCGCAAGCTCCGGCAAAGCGAGCCGGCCCTGCCCATTGCTGTCGAGCAAGGTAAACCGATACGCGGCCGCCTGCTTGAATTCGGCCAATGTTATCGCGCGGTTGAAGTCCGCGTCGGCGCTCGCAACGGGCTGTGGAATATTGAGGATTCCGTAGCGCGCGGCGCCCTGTAGGCCGTTGACGTGATATCCGTCATGATCGTCATGTTTTGGCTTGGCTTGGCCGCGAGACTGCCTCCAATCCGAATTGACCTGGATTTCCGGCGCGATCTCCAACTCATAGGTCCGACGTTCGTCCGGATCGATCTGACCATCGCGATTGCTAGCGAGCCTGGCGAAAAACCGCTCCGCATCGGCCTGCATTTCATCGGTTGTCAGTACGCCATCCCGGTTCCGGTCGGCCTGGACAAACCAGCGCGCGATCGGGGCCTCGCCGGACGAAGGAGGGCGGAACGGCTCGCCCATCGGGCTGATGAAGGGTGCCCAGGGGTAGCCTTTGACCGTGATCGGAGAATCCTCTGCCACGGCGACGGAGAGAAGGATTGGGACGATCAGTGAGGGAATGGGCATGAGCTGCTCTACTCTTATCGGCCGCGTGAACCATTGATGAAGGCTCAAGCGGACTTGCGGAAGGCATGATCTTCAACCATATGGCCCGCGGAAGTCGGCGGACGGCGCTGTCGCCAACCTGGTCAGATCCGGAAGGAAGCAGCCACAACGATTTCGTGCCGGGTCGTCGGCTTCCACCGCATGAGCTGCCGAGTGCAGCGGAGCAGCACGAAGAGATAGCGAATGCCGGACGGCCTGCGAGCGAAGCTCGACAGGAC